>JAYTGM010000515.1:0-9187 GCA_043733425.1 Terriglobia bacterium | reverse complement strand
TTCCAGAATTATGTTTTGCAGCAACTGCCCCGCGGAGGTACGGATGCGGTCACCGGATCCGTTTACCAGCCGG
This sequence comes from Terriglobia bacterium, assembly GCA_043733425.1. Taxonomy (GTDB): domain Bacteria; phylum Acidobacteriota; class Terriglobia; order Bryobacterales; family Bryobacteraceae; genus JALYXI01. The sequence continues at coordinate 9,114 of JAYTGM010000515.1, read as the reverse complement.
CACCGCAGTCCATTCCGTTCTATCGCCAGCTTTTTTCGCTCTACAGGAACACTTCAGGAACGCCGTTGCCGGTCCTGGGCTGTCCGTTTGATAAAGATGGAATCATGGCAGCGGGCTTTCCGCCGAACGGGGACGGATGCGCGAACCGGCGTACAGCATCCCTTTCGAGCCTCAGTACCGAACAGGTTCAAACCGCGAGAATAGATTACAACATGGATCAGAATAATTCCGCTTGGTTTCGTTTTCAAAGCGACGGCGGGTTGCAGGCGGCCTACACAGACCCGATCAACCCCGTTTTCAACGCGATCTCCGCGCAACCGCTGTATTCGCTGGCTGCGGGATTCACGCATGTATTTTCGCCCCGACTGGTGAATTACTTCAATCCAGCGTTTTCCTGGTATGAGAGCCTGTTCGGGCCGGCCGATTTTCAGAAAACGTTAGATGCTTTCCCGGTAGTGTTGAAAGGCAGCGGAGCCAATGCCCCGTTCACGACGGTAGGTGGGTTGAACGATACGTGGGTCCAGGGCCGCCGCGCGCTTCGGTACTTTCTCAATGACAATCTGGCATGGAGCGCGGGAGCGCACGAACTCAGGTTTGGAACCAATACCAGGGTCCTGCGGCTGAACGACTACAATTTCGGCCAAGGCGTGGTTCCGGTGGTGCAGTACACTACACTGCCGCAGTTCATATACGGCGTGGCTTCGAATGCGTCGCGCGCGTTTCCTTTGGCCAACAATCAGCCATACAACATTCTGAACCTGGATCTTTACGCGCAAGACACCTGGAAGCTCGTTCGAACGCTGAGCTGGACATTCGGGCTTCGCGCGACACACAATTCAAACCCGGCGAATCCACATGGTTCGCTGGCGCGGCTTACGGGCTCTTTCGACGCCATCTCTCATGATGTGAACCAGCCCTTGAGTAAGGCGATACAAACTAACGTGCACAACGTTTTCGACTCAGTTCCGCTGCTGATGTTGCAACCGAGAACAGCCCTGGCATGGCAAGCGACGCCGAAGACAGTAGTACGGACGGGGTTCGGGATATTTAGCGACATTCTTCCTGCAAGCGTGGTGGATCTGGTCGGCGTCAATCCTCCGTATTCAAGGAATTTTGAAGGCGGCTTGCTAAGCAACGTGGGAGGGACGGCAATCGCGCCAGGCGTTGCCGGCAGCGCGGTGGAAGCCACCGTTCAGGCCAACCAGGCGTTCAGTTCTGGCTTTGCCAAAGGGCAGCTTTCCTGTGCGTCTCCGAACGCGAATCCGGCGGCGTGCCTGCCACCCGTTGCGTTTGCGGCCGTCCCCGACGGGAAGCTGCGCGCGCCTTACAACATGCAATGGAGCTTTGCGCTGGAACGCCAAGCAAGCCCAGCACTAAATCTGCGCGCTCAGTATGTCGGGACCCGCGCTGTTAATCAGCCCTACCAGACCCAAGTCAACGGATACCAGACTGTGTGCGACGGCTGTTTTGCGCCTTACCCGTTCAACAAACCGAAAGACCCTCGCTTTGGTGCGGTGACCCAGCTTTCCACGGGTGCCAACAGCCACTACAACGGCTTGCAACTCACGGCGGAAAAGCGGCTATCCCGCGGCCTTCAGCTCACCGCGAATTACACGTGGAGCCGGTGTATGGATACGGTTTCGAATGGAGGATTTCTCCCGTTCTCCGCCGGTGGAATCATATCGCCCTTGCCCGGTCTGCTGGAACGTCAGTACGGCCCTTGCGATTACGACGTGCGCCACAACTTCACATTGCAGTATTTCTATGAAATCCCCGTGCACGTCAGGAATCGCGCCCTGGGGTACGCCGTAAATGGCTGGCAAATCTCAGGCTCCGCATTCCGCCGAAGCGGCATCCCATTTTCAGTTCTCAGCGTTCCTTATTCCGCTAACGGTAAGGGCATTGTGCAAGGGGGCGGCCCGCAATACGCCAGCGTCGTGCCCGGTGTGCCGCTCTATCTGAAAGAGAGTTTGCCGGGCGCGACTCAGCCGGGGCAACTGCCATGGCTGAATCCCGATGCCTTCGTCTCTACGGTGGATTCGCGAACGGGCCAGTGCGTGGGCGGCGACACTCCGCGCAACTGCCAGTTCGGAAACCTTGGGCGCAACGCTCTGCGGGGGCCGCTTTTCACCTCCGGAGACTTGTACGTTACCAAGTGGATCCGCCTAAGCGAAAGTTTGCGGCTGCGCGTGGATGGACAATTCTTCAATGTGTTGAATCACGCAAACTTCGGATTGCCCGTTCTGGGTTTCGCCGGAATCCCAGGGGCGCGGTCGACGCAGACCGGTTTCGGCGCACTCACCTACACCACAGCACCGCCGACAGGCCTGTTGGGCGTGGGGCTTGGCGGGGATGCGTCTCCGCGGCTTATCGCCTTTCAGGCCCGGCTTGAGTTTTGACGATGTGACGTGAGCAGTTATTCGACGGCGCTATCCAGATCTTCAGACCGGTTCTCGAACTTGGTGAGCGAATGCAGAAAAACCAGATCCACTTTGCCAATGGGGCCGTTGCGTTGCTTTGCGACAATCAGTTCCGCCAAGCCCCGCAAATCTTCGCGATCTCGCTTATAAACTTCTTCACGGAAGATAAACGCCACCAGATCGGCATCCTGTTCGATGGAGCCGGATTCGCGCAGATCGCTCAACGGCGGGCGATGATCGCCCTGGCGCGTTTCCGGCGCGCGGCTCAATTGGGAAAGCACCAGCATCGGTACTTTCAGTTCTTTCGCCAGCAGCTTCAGGCCGCGTGAGATGGTGCTGACTTCCTGATTGCGGTTTTCAAAGCGCCCGCGCCCGGTCATCAGTTGCAGGTAATCCACAATCACCAGGCCCAGCTTGCTGTCGCCGCCTTGCAAGCGGCGCAGCTTCGCGTGCATATCCATCAGATGAACGCCAGCCGTGTCGTCGATGTACAACGGGCTTTCCACCAGTTTTTGCGAAGCCTGCTGCAGTTTGCGGCGCTCATCGGCGTTCAGGTAGCCCATGCGGAAGCGCTGCGAATCCACGTACGCCTGGGCACACAACATACGGGTCAGCAGACTCTCGCCGGACATTTCAAGCGAGAAGATGGCAACCTTTTGGTTCAGCTTCGTTGCTACGTGGCTTGCGATGTTCATCGCGAGCGCGGTCTTGCCCATGGAGGGGCGCGCGGCCAAAATCAGCAACTCGCCCTCATGCAGGCCGCCGGTCATCTCATCCAGCTTGGTGAAGCCGGTGCTGATGCCGCGGATGCGCTTGCTGGGGTCCAGAAAAGCGTTGATGCCGCCCTGATATTCCTCAATGATTTCGGCCGGAGTTTTGAGCCCTGGCCCCATTTGGGAATCGCCCAGTTTAAGCAGCGATTCTTCAGCGCCCGCCAGAATCTGCATGGCGTCTTCTTCGCCCACCAGAGCCCGGTTCATGGTCTGCTGCGAAGACGAAATGATGCGCCGGAGAATCGCTTTGTCGCGAATGATCTTGACGTAGCTATCCAGGTTCGGTATATGCGGCAGGCCGTCGTCGAGCGAGACTAAATAGGTGAGGCCATCGACCGATTCCAGTTCGTTATAGCGGAGCAGTTCGTTAGCAACAGTGACGCGGTCGATTCTTTCGGAGCGCTCATTCAGCTCCACCATCCGGCTGAATATTTTGCGATGCTTTTCAAGGGCGAAATCTTCCGCTTTCAGAACGCCGGCTACATCGAGGAAAGCCGTGTCGTCCAGCAGGATGGAGCCCAGGACGAAGCGTTCCGCGTCTATATTGGCGGGAAGACCTTTTTCGAGGGCGAGGGTGGTGGTGGATGACTGAGCCATGGCTTAAACCAAAACAACGTTAGACCCAAAGTCTGTGGATTAGCAGGAATTTTTTCCTACTTAGGCCGGTGCTGCATTTTCCGGCGTTTTCCACGCGGAATTCACAGAACGTTCACAAGAACACAATACCGCAGAGTTGTTTCCGCTCAAGCGCCGGTGCAGGCGTACGGGCGGCGGGGCTCCGGTTTTGCTAAACTACCAAAGTCATGGCAATCCCGAATGTAAAACGTTTCCGCCCGTTCTGCCCCACCTGCAACGATAGTTTCACCGTAATGGCGGTTCTTCCGCGCGCAGCGAATGTGGACAACTATCTTGCTGAGACGGTAGCCCGTCACGATCACAAAGCTTTTCAGGACGCGAAGACCGCAATGTTCAAGGTCCGCGTCGGTCAGCAGAAACAGGTCAAAAAGAAGTAGTTCTCTTCCTCAATTCAAGCCAAGGGCAGGGAATCACAACCCTGCCTTTTTTTATTGCTCTTGGGTTTGCCTTGCCTACCGGGCGCGTAAATTTTTCAAAGCCCGCAAAGCTTCCTGCGCCACCTGGGAATCGTTATCCCGGCTGAGCTTTTCCAAATGACTTTCCGCCCCCATGTCCCCGGTTGTACTCAGAATTTGGGCCAGCCCGATTTTTTCATCACGCGCGCCGCGCTCCATCGGCCCGTAAAGCTGAAGCCGCACACCCGGGTCTAACGCCAGTTCCGAAAGATAAGCCTGCGCCACGCCCCTATAGCCAGTACTGCTCAGATTACTCACCAACATCCGCAGCGGACTGTTTTCCGTAGTCTCGGTTCGGCCCTCCATTGCCATCGCGAAAGCCAGCGCCAACTGCGGCCCTCGTTTCGCTTCCGCGTCGTAAGCCTTCTGAAGCATGGGCGCATCCTCAGCACTGTGCAAACGGCCGAATCCCTCAGCCGCCGCCGAGCGCAGCGCTTCATCTTTATCGGAAAGCATTTGCGTGTAGAGAGGCCGGTTTGCCGCATCGGGGAACATGGCCAGTGCGGTTAAAGCAGCCCGCCTGACTTTCGGTTTCTTTGTAGTCTCCAGGACCGTTCGTAAATCCGGTGCAGCCCCACGGTTTTGCAGCACGCCAGTGGTCTCAATCGCGGCAATCTGCACGCTCTCATTCAGATCGCGCAGCAGGAACTGCACGCGCGGACCACTCTGCTCATCCCGGATTTTCTGAATCGCAACGATGCTCTCATACAGCACACTGGAATCTTTCGAGCGCAATGCGGAGTAAAGTTCCGGCAGCGCCTGCTTTCCGCGAAGAATCCCGATCGCCCGCGCGGCATTCGCCCGTGAATCCATGCTGCCGCCGCCGGTTACCAGCTTGCCGATCGCTTCCACCACTTCCGGCCGCACCATCACGTACCGTTCAATTACCTGATCGTTGCGCTCAGAAAAGCGCTGCCTGATAGTGGTTGCCGCACGCTTGAGGTTCGCCGTCAATCCTTGTGCCACATAGCCAGGCAAGTAAAAATTTACCAGCCCATCCACCGCGCGCACCTGAATCTGGTCATCATTATCGCGCGTGGCTTCCACTAAGGGGTCGAGCGATTTCGGCCCGTCAATCTCCACCAGGCCCTTCACGGCCTCGCCGCGAACTTTTGAATCCGAGCTCTTTAAAAGTCCGACAAGTTCCGGAATCGCGGTGGAACCATCTTTGGCAATCGCACGAATCTCACGCGCAGATTGCGCCGCAGCGCAACCGGCGCAAATAAAAATCAGGAATAGACGCGCCGCTACCGTACGAACTCCACTTGTACGCGGTTCGGAATCAGGCCTACCTCATACCCCATGTCGAGCAACTTCTGAGCAGCTTGCGGAATCAGGTCTCCCGCATCAACTGTGTAGTGGTTCACATACATACCCACGAATTTCTCGGCTAGGCGGGGGTCCATATCGCGCGCAAACTGCAACGCGTAACTCAACGCTTCATCATGGTTGTCCAGCGCGTATTGAATGCTGTCGCGCATCATGCGGCAACATTCGCTCATGATGTCCGCGGGCAAACTGCGCAGCAAAGCATTGCACCCAAGCGGCAGCGGCAAGCCGGTTTTATCTTTCCACCATCTTCCGAGGTCGATAATTTTATGAAAACCGCTTTTGTTATAGGTGAGCTGCGCTTCGTGAATAATGAGACCCACATCGGCGGTGCCTTCCTGGACCGCGTCCAAAATTTGATCGAACGGCACCACAACCGGCTCAAAATCGGGCTGCATGATCTTAAGAGTCAAATAAGCGGTAGTTAGTTTGCCGGGAATCGCAATTCGTTTTCCGCGTATTTCTTCCAGGTCCATCGGCTTCAGGGCAATCAACATGGGCCCGTAGCCATCGCCAATGCTGCTTCCCGCCGCCATCAGGACGTATTTGTCCGCCACGTAAGGGTAGGCATGATAGGAAATAGCGGTCAGATCGTACACGCCATCCACGGCTTTCTGGTTCAGGGTCTGGATATCGGAAAGAACGTGCTTGAAATTCACCTTCGTAGAGCGAATTTTCTTCGTCGCCAAGCCATAAAACATGAACGCATCATCGGAATCCGGGCTGTGGGCGCTCACAATTTCCCGGGGTTGTGAATCTGACATAGAGGGGTCGAAGCTCCAGTATGGCATGATGCTCAAACGGTTCCCCTCGAGTTGAAATGTGGAAAATCCTGCAAAAGCTTCGGGAGTGGTGGGCCCCTCCGCCAGCGCCTGCCTCAGGGCCGCGCCGGGTGAAACATTATGTGGCACAGACCGGTTTTCAATACCAATACCAACTCCGAAGCTCCACTCCTGGCGATTACGAATTTCTCCTTTGGACCACCAGTGCGGCTGCCCGCCTGATGCGAATCACGGTGCCCCTGACCGGGCTTGCAGCCCGAGATCGGTATGCGCTGGCCAAGCTTCACCTTTTCCGCAATCTGGATGAACATGAGCCCGCCGATTTGCCCCGCCAGCTTGAAATCACGGATACCGCCGCGCTCGATGAGCTATAAGCAGCGCTGGCAGGCTATGATGTAGGGCAAGCTAGATGGCCATTCCATCCCTGCCAACTCCGCTCGAACAGCTAGGCAATCGTCCCTTCTCGTTCTATCCGCCAATCCTCGGTATCGAGCGCAATGAATGGCTCTTCCGCCGCTCCACATGGCCGGAAGTTCTGGTCACAAACGCTCATACAGGCGCTCAACTTGCCATTCCGCGCAGATTCCTGGGCGAAGTCTCCCGTATTGAAGAGCCTATGGTGATTGTGGGTTTGCTGAAAGAGTTGGAATACCGCGAAGGTGCGGTCTGGCCATACCGCCGCCGTGTGTTGCAAATGCCGGTCGCCGTCGGCGAGGAAAGTTATACGCCGCGCAGGCGAACCGGACCCGCGCCCGTGATCGGTATCAGCCTCCACGCAGAGTCGCCCTCCCGCCGCGGACGCATGATCATCGGCGCGCTGGTAGCCGGAGTTCTGGCCGCGCTTGCCATAGCGGGTGCACTGCGTGAATCGCATCCGCGAGCGCGTCCCGCGTACGGGCAGATTCCGCGTTGAGGGTCCCGGAATGAAAGCCGCCCTTTGGATCGCCATCGCCTGCGCAGGCGCAGTGGCCACCGGCGCCATCGCACTGAATCGCGGCGAACCCGTCAACAGCTTCTGGCTGATTGTGGCCGCAGTCTGCATTTACCTGATCGGGTTCCGGTTCTACTCGAAATTCATCTCCACTCGCGTGCTGGCGTTGGACGATAACCGCGCCACTCCCGCCGAACGCTTGCGTAACGGCCACGATTACGAACCCACCAATAAATGGATCGTATTCGGCCATCACTTCGCGGCTATTGCCGGGCCCGGTCCACTCGTCGGCCCCGTGCTGGCGGCGCAATTCGGCTATCTGCCCGGCACGCTCTGGATCCTCGCGGGCGGCGTCCTGGCCGGCGCCGTGCAGGATTTTATCATCCTGTTCGCTTCGCTTCGCCGTGACGGAAAATCGCTCGGAGCCATGGCCCGCGATGAAATCGGCAAGGTGGGCGGCCTTGTCGCGCTCATCACTGTTTTGCTGATTATGGTGATACTGCTGGCAGTTGTTGGATTAGTGGTCGTGAATGCACTGGTAGGCAGCCCTTGGGGCGCGTTCACCATCCTGGCCACCATGCCGGTCGCGCTCTTCATGGGAATTTATCTGCGCTTCGTGCGCCCCGGCAAGGTTTTGGAATGCTCGGCCATCGGTTTCCTGCTGGTGCTGCTGAGCATCTTCGGTGGCCAGTGGATTTCGCTCTCCTCTTACGCTGCGGCGTTCACGTTTTCCGGCCTCACCATTGCACTCGCCATCATCGCTTACGGTTTTCTGGCAAGCGCGCTTCCGGTCTGGCTGCTCCTGGCCCCCCGCGATTACCTCAGCACGTTCGTGAAACTCGGCGTGGTGTTCCTGCTTGCAGTAGGCATTCTCATTGTTCGGCCCGAATTGCAAATGCCCGCGCTCTCCCGCTTCGTCGATGGCACCGGCCCGGTGTTCGCCGGCAAGGTGTTTCCGTTTGTCTTCATCACCATCGCCTGCGGGGCTATTTCCGGTTTCCACGCGCTGATCTCTTCCGGTACCACACCCAAAATGCTGGCCCGCGAAACTCACGCGCGCTACGTCGGTTATGGTGCCATGATTCTTGAAAGTTTCGTCGCCATCATGGCCATGATCGCGGCCTGCGTTCTGCAGCCCGGCGTCTACTTCGCGGTGAATTCACCAGGCGCGATACTCGGCAAAACGGCAGACGCTGCTGTTGCCACCATCACTGCCTGGGGCTACCCTGTCACAACGGAGCAGATGGCCGTCCTCGCCCATCGCGTCGGCGAAGCCACTCTGTTCAGCCGCACCGGCGGCGCGCCCTCACTCGCTCTCGGGATGGCGCAGATTTTCTCCGCAACCGGCGGCGGCGATGCCGTACTCGGCTTCTGGTATCACTTCGCCATCATGTTTGAGGCGCTCTTCATCCTCACCATTCTGGATGCCGGCACGCGCGTTGGCCGCTTCATGCTCCAGGATCTTGCGGGCAATATTTACAAGCCATTCGGCCGCGTCAGTTGGATGCCCGGCGTGATTGTCTCAAGCGCGATTGTGGTCCTGGCCTGGGGCTATTTTCTTGTGCAAGGCGTGCTTGATCCACTCGGCGGCATCAATACTTTGTGGCCCCTGTTTGGAATCGCTAACCAGTTGCTCGCCTCCATCGCGCTCTGCGTTGCCACCACCATTCTGATCCGTATGCATGGCGCGAAATATTGCTGGGTCACCGCCGTCCCGCTAGCGTGGCTGGTAACTGTCACCTTCACCGCGGGCCTGCAGAAAATCTTCTCTCCAGTGCCGCGCATCGG
>JAYTGM010000514.1:0-9194 GCA_043733425.1 Terriglobia bacterium | reverse complement strand
CAGATTAATCAGTAACGTTCACGATACACTCTTCTGGGTGAAGCAACTGAATGGACCGACCCGGCGGATAGTTTCGATTCAGCGCTGGGCTATTACGTTATTGGTGGCCGGGGGCGCGCTGAATTATATCGATCGGGCCACATTGTCCGTGGCTAACAAATTGATTCAGGATGAACTTCATATTCCTTTGGGAAAAATGGGGTTGCTGCTTTCCGCGTTTTTGTGGGCGTATGCGTTTGCGCAGTTGCCGGTGGGTCCGCTGATTGACCGGTATGGGCCGCGCAAGATGCTGGGGCTGGGTCTTTTCGGCTGGTCGATCGCGCAGGCCGCGGGTGGATTTGTGACGGGCTTCGGAACCTTTTTTGCTGCGCGTTTTGCTCTGGGGATTGGAGAAGCGCCGTTATTTCCGGGCGGTGCGCGCGTGGTGCGGGATTGGTTCGATGTCGGACGGCGGGGATTTGCGACGGGGCTTTGCCAGGCGGCAGGGTCGCTTGGTAATTTTATCGCGGTGCCGCTGTTGACCTTTCTGATGCTGGAGATTAGCTGGCGATGGATGTTCGTGAGTGTGGGGGGCGTTGGTATTGTCCTCGCGCTGGTGTGGTGGGTAGTTCATCGCGATCCGTCTGAGGTAAATCTGACGGCGGATGAGGTGCGGTATTTGACGGCGGGCGATGAGAATAGCTCGACGCGCAAACCGTCATTCGCGGATTGGAAACTACTGTTTGCGCACCGGACTACCTGGGGCATGATTGCAGGCTTCTTCGGGACGATTTACACGCTGTGGCTTTATACCAGCTGGCTTCCTTTCTATCTTGAACACGAGCGGCACATGAGTATTGCGAGAGTGGGAATTCTAGCGTCGATCCCCTTCTTTTTCGGCGGTGTGGGCGCGGTGACCGGGGGCTGGCTGTGCGATTATTTGACCCGGCGCGGATGGACGCCGATCGGCGGACGCAAGCTGCTGATTTCCTCGGCGCTGTTTGGGGTGAGCGCTTGCTCTTTGGGGACTGAGTTTGCGGGATCGAACGCGGCCGCGCTGACTTTTATTTCTATTTCGATGTTTCTGATTTATATCGCTAGCAGTGCGGCATGGGCGACGGTTCCGATTGCGGCACCTAGCCAGTTCACGGCTTCCTTGGGCTCGATACAGAATTTTGGCGGCTATTTGGGCGGCGCGCTGGCCCCGTTGCTGACCGGGCAAATTGTCGAGAAGACTGGAACGTTTGCGCTGGCACTTACCGTGAGTGCTGTGATTACGCTGGCTTCGGCCGTGGCTTATTTACTGCTGGTGCGGCAGCCGATTCCGGCGGAAAACTTTCGCAGTTGACCCCCACAGGAAATTAGGAGTGGCCGAGGATCGCGTGCGGCTGGTACGGCTCGGCCAAAGCGGTGAGGTCCGCCGGAGTGAGCTTTATATCGAGCGCGGCGATGGCTTCGTCCAGTTGGGGCATTTTGCTGGCGCCGATGATGGGGGCGGTGATGCCGGGCTGCGCGAGAACCCAGGCGAGCGCGATTTGCGCGTTGCTGACGCCGTGCTGCTTCGCGATTTCGGTGACGCGATCGACTACGGTGAAATCGGAGGGCTGGTAGTAAAGCTTCTGGGCGTAATCGTCAGTCTTGGCGCGAACGGTTTCGCCGTGGTCCTGTTTGGTGCGATTGCCGGCTAAGAAGCCTCGGGCGAGCGGGCTCCAGGGAATGACGCCGATGCCTTGTTCGCGGCAGAGCGGGAGCATTTCGCGCTCTTCTTCGCGATAGACGAGGTTGTAGTGATTCTGCATGGTGGTGAAGCGGGCGAGGCCGAGTTCGCGCGATTTGGCAAGCATCTGGCCGAACTGCCAGGCGTACATGGAAGATGCGCCGATATAGAGAGCTTTGCCTTGGCGGACTACCTGATCGAGCGCTTCGAGAGTTTCTTCGATGGGGGTTTCATAATCGAAGCGGTGGATCTGATAGAGATCAATGTAATCGGTACCGAGGCGCTTCAGGCTGTCATCGATGGCGTGATGGATGTGCTTGCGGGAGAGGCCGCGGGCGTTGGGACTGTCACCCATGGCGTTGAAGACTTTGGTGGCGATGACGACCTTATCGCGCGAAGGGCCGAACTGGCGGAGGGCGCGGCCGGTGATCTCTTCACTGGCGCCGAGGGAATACATATCGGCGGTGTCGAAGAAGTTGATGCCGGCTTCGATGGCGCGGCGGAAGAAGGGCAGAGAATCGGCTTCTTCGAGGACCCATTCGCGCCAGGATTTGACGCCATAGGTCATGGTGCCCAGGCAGAGTTGAGAAACTTTTAGACCGGTGGAACCCAGCCGCTTATATTGCATGAATTCAGTTTAGCTTTGCGTGTTCCAGTGCGTGGCGAAGAGCTTTTCGAGCTGCGTGTCGCCGCGGACGTCGAGGATGTGGCGAACTTGTGTGCGGCGGGTTTCGTCGGTCTTATAGAGGGCGAGTGCTTCGAGGATCTGCGTGGCGTGGCGGGACTTTGCGGATTCGAGCTTGGCAAGGAGACAGGCGATAGCGGCTTCGTGGCGGGAGAGCGCGAGGTCCCAGAGCGCGGCTTCGGCGGTTTCTTCGTTGGGCGATTCGAGGAAGGCCGCAACGTAGGGCACGGCGGTGCGGGGGGTGAGATGCAGGAGGTTGAGAAAGCACTCTGAGGTGATGTCAGACTTTTCATCGCCGAGCGCGGCCTTGAAGCGGAGGAGGAGTTCGGCTTCGGGCTTGCCGGAGGCGCCGAGCGCGCTGATGGCACGGAGGCCGGCGGCGGTATCGATGGGCAGCCCGAAACTGCCTTCCCATTGCTGGTGGCGGATGCCGATGGCGAAGATCTCCGCGGCGGGAGCTTCCATGGCGGCGAGAGCGGCGGCGATGGCGGTGAGGGCGCGGCAACCGGGATCGCGCTTTATGGGGTCGGGGAGAATTTTGCGGAAGGCTTCGATGAGGTTTGGGGTGAGCGCGAGACTGACGGTGAGGTGGGCGGCGCGTGCGATGACGGCGGGGCTGCGGTTGCGGAGGAAGGCGGGCAGGACTTCTGCGAATGCGGGGTGATTGCCAGCGCGCTCTAGCTGGCGGAGGGCGCTGAGGGCTTCTTCGGTGGGGTCGGGCTTCTTCACGGGCTATCTGTAGTAGCTTAATTCGAGGTGGGGCTGGGCGGGCGGGGATGGAGTTGTTGTAAATCCGGGCATGGCACGGTATCGGGTTTCAGAGGCTCAACCTGCGGACTGCCGACGACCTGGACAGCACCGGTAACATCACGCCGTTACTCGCGGTTCACCAAATTCGGTGTGCATGATTCATCTTGCAGGTTCCTCGCGCTTATTGGCGTGATTCATTTTTTCTCTTCCTTCCGCTTATTCGAGTAAGGGAACAATCATGATCAAATCGAAACTTGCCGTCTTTGCCTTCGCGGCCATCGCTGCCGGTAACGCCCACGCCTCGCTTCTTTTCCTATCAAACACATACGTAAATCTGGGGTATGTGGTGAATGAGAATCCTGCGAATTACGCTCAGGACTATGAGCCGGGCGTACGTTTTTCCAGCATCGGGCTATCTGCCGGTGGCGTGACCGATAACGCCTTGGCCAATCTCTCCACCGGTCAGCTAAAAGTGTTAAACAGGGGAGCCGTGGGACCAAACTTTGGCAATGTGAATACTGACGCCGAAGCGCTTCTGGGTGACACCATCACCAGCAGCGGTTCAGTAGGCGGGCTCAATCTGGGCGTCAATATCGCTGTCAGCGGTGCGACCACCTCCGACAATATTAATGACAACAGCACCTACCTGGAAATTACCGCATTTACGCCGGGAACCTTCGCGACGAATGGGTTCTTCAACAGCGCGAACGTTCTTTTTGAGACCGGTTACTCACTCGGCACTGGCTCACAATCGTCCCCGTCGCTTAGATTCGGGGGAACGGCGGCCGGACACTTTCTGGACGGCATCAGCAACTTATCCGTAGCTATCCCGTTTTCCACTCTTCCCTCAACTTTCGAGTTGACCGTGGCGCTTCGCTCTTCTGAAATTGGCTCCTCGCAGAATTGGAATAGTGATTACAGCCATACTCTCAATGTCGCTCTTTCGGCCCCGGCCGGGATCAATCTGACTTCTGCGTCCGGAACTTTCCCAGGTACCGTGACCTCCACTCCAGAGCCGGGCACCTTTGCTTTAGGCCTACCGATCCTGGCTGCCGTGGCATTCAGGTGTCGTAAAAAGCTTGCCCGATAGGGAATGCGCGCCACTTTAGTAAAGGACAAAAAATGAATTTAAAGCTTGTAGTTCTCTCCCTTGCGGCATCCGCGGTGCCAGCCGCCCACGCCTCCACAATCTTTTTCACCAACGGATATGGCTACACCGATATCGCGTTCGTGAACGGCCAAGTGACCGGAAACATTTTTTCCGACTATGAGCCGGGCGTGCGTTCAGCTTCCATCTCAGGCTCAAACGGCGGTCGGACTGTCAGTGCCTCGTCCAACTTATCGACTGGCCAATTAAAAGTTCTGAACACGGGAAGTGTTGGGTCCGCCAACGGACCCGTGAATACCGCCGCTCAGGCCATCCTGGGTGACACTATCACCAGCACCGGCTCCATCGGTGGACTTTATCTGGGAGTCAACATCAACGTAAACGGTTCCGCGGCATCCGACAATATCGCGGCGAATAGCGTGTATCTGGAAGTCGCCGCATTCACTCCTGGGACCTTCCAGTCGAATCAGTTTAGAAACAGCGCAAACCTGCTTTTCGCGACCGGTTACTCGCTTGGTAGCGGTTCCACCTCTTCTCCGTCGCTCTCGTTCGGCGGGTCAGTCGCCGCACACTTTTTAGATGGCACCAACACATTGTCCGTAGCCATCCCTTTCTCAACGTTACCTTCCACGTTTGAGCTGGCAGTGGCGCTTCGCTCTTATGAAAGCGGTGGGTCTCTGAACTGGAACGATGACTATAGCCACACACTGAACGTCGCTCTCGCGGCTCCTGCTGGAGTCACCCTGACATCCGCATCCGGAACGCTCCCAGGTACAGTATCCGCGACTCCAGAGCCGGGCACCATGGCAATGATCTTTCCGGGTCTAGCTGCCGCAGCGTTCGCATGGCGCAGGAAAAAGGCGATTGGAAGCGCGGAGGCGACGGCAAAGTGAGGAAGCTTATCTGTCTGTTCACCCTGGTCAGCCTGTTGATCGCGGCTGCCCCGCGCGAGGCCCACTTTTTTACGCTTGGACCATGAACCATGTGTTCGGTTATGCCGCAATACTGCGTTGCTCCCGGCGAGGAGACCTATGTGGTTCTGGCAATTGCGTCCAGTCCCGATGTGTTAGCGTTTCGGTACAGCGTCCGCTATTTACAGGACGGCGTTGAGAAGACCGCATCTGGCGTGTTCGAGCGAGCGGATGCGGACATGGGTTACTCGGCATCCGTGCCGATCCGGCTGGGTAAGATGGGGCTGCCGATTTCGGGTCTAGAAGTGTCGGAACTGGTGGTGCGGCCCTAAATACCAATTCACGGGCCGTGGATTTGGCCCGCGTCCGTACGGCCGCGCTGGATGTGCACCGGCCGCAGGAAATGGCGGTAACTGCTAAACTTCGCCGGTGGGCTCTGCAACTCCCTCCGGCGAAATCACAACTCTGCTTGACCGGTGGGCGCATGGCGACGCGCAAGCATTCCAGGCTCTCACCCCCTATGTCTACGAAGACCTGCGTCGCCTGGCACGCAGTTTCCTGCGCAGGGAACGTTCGGAACATACACTCCAAGCCACAGGCCTGGTAAATGAACTTTATCTGGTCCTGCTCAAAGGAACGGCGGACCCCTTTCATGACCGCAGCCACTTCTTCAGTTTCGCAGCCCGCGCCATGCGCCGCATTCTGGTGGATCACGCCCGCACCCGAGGCACGGAAAAGCGCGGCAGCGGCACTCCGCACATGGAACTCAGTCCTGAGATTGCCTGGATCGATTCAACCGGCCCCGAAATGCTTGATATCGACCGCCTGCTTGACGAACTCGAACTGCTTGACGCCCGCAAAGCCCGAGCTGTCGAACTGCGCATTTTTCTTGGCTGCACGGCGGAAGAAGCCGCAGAACTTCTGGGGGTGTCGAAGCCGACTTTGGATCGCGATCTCCGCTTTTCTCTCGCTTGGCTGGCCGAACGGCTGCTGCCGCAAACGCCTGGGGAGTAGAGCATGAGGACGGCAGCCGAAATACTGGCGGAACTGGAAGAAATTTTTGAAGCGATCATCGCTCTTCCGCCCGGCGTGGAGCAGCAAGCGGAGGCACGGCACCTAAGCGGCGGCGATGGAGAACTGGAAGCTCAAGCGCTCTCGCTCGCTGCTGCCCACCTCCGCAGGGAAGCCCTGAATTTCGCGGCAAAGCAACCGAGACAAGAGCCGAACGAATCGGGCCGCTTATATGACCGCTACCGAACCATAAAACACATCGGTTCCGGCGGAATGGGCACAGTGTTTCTCGCTGAACGCGCCGACGGCGAATACAGCCAAACCGTCGCCGTCAAGATTATCCATCCTCACTTGGCTCCGGAGCTGTTTCACCCGCGCTTCCTCGAAGAACGCCAGATCCTTGCCACACTCAACCACCCTGGCATAACGAAAATCCTGGACGGCGGCGTAACCGCCAACGGCACTCCGTACCTTGTGATGGACTATGTCGAAGGCGAACCGCTCGATCTCTACTGCGCGCATCATGGCCTGGATCTTCGGGAGCGTCTTAATCTGTTCCGCAAAGTCTGCGAACCGGTTTCTTATGCCCATCGCAGCCTGGTAATGCATCGCGACCTGAAGCCGTCGAACATCTTCGTTACCACGGAGGGCAATCCGGTACTGCTCGATTTCGGCACCGCCAGGTTCCTCGAAACTGTCTCTTCGGCCGAACACACCGCCTTCCCGCTGCTCACCTTGCGTTACTCCAGCCCCGAGCAACGTTCCCGCGGCCCCCTGACCACAACCACGGATGTTTTTTCTCTTGGCGTAATTCTTTACGAGTTGCTAACCGGCGAGTGGCCGTTTGGCGATGCCTCAACACCCGAAGTATTGATGAAGTCTTTCGGCCGGGAAACGCCGATGGTTGCGCCCGCCGTTCCCAATGATCTTAGAGCTATTTTGACCAAAGCACTCGCGGGGGATCCCGAAGCGCGCTATCAAAGTGTTGATGCGTTCTCCGCCGACGTCAACAATTTTCTACTGGGCGCTCCGGTAAACGCCAAACCTACGGGACTTGCTTATAGCGCCCGCAAGTTCGCGCGGCGGAACTGGCTCGTTCTTACCGCGGTGGTGATCTTCGTCTCAGGCCTTACGGCAGCTACGACCGTTGCGCTGCGGCAATCGAAGGCGGCCCATGAGCAAGCCCGCAAGGCGGAAACAGTCAGCGCCTTTCTAAGCGGCATGCTGTCAGCGGGAGCCCGCTATCAGTTTGACCCCAAGCGCTACACCGTAGCCCAGATGCTCGATTCCGCCGCGGCCCTGTTGGAAGCAAAGTCCCCAGGCCAGGACCCGGTTTCTGAAGCCGAGTTGCGCACCAGCCTCGCCTCTAGCTATCGTGCCGTGGAAGAGCCGGAGAAGGCCCGGCATCAGCTCCAACTTGCGCTGGCCACGTATCGGAATCGCGGGGACAAAGTAGGCGAAGCCCGGGCGCTATTGATCCTGGGTGACACTTATGGCGATTCAAGCAAGCCTGAAGCGGTGAAGTTCTATCGCCAATCGCTGGCCCTCCAGAAGACGATCGGGAAAGACGTTCCTACAATTTTGCAATTCGACACCCGGCTCAGTCTCGGCGAGTTGGCATCTATGTTCCAGTCCGACACTGCCGAAGCCAAACAGCTTCTACAAGAGGCGATTGCGATTGCACGGAAGGAGCCATCGATTCCAAAATCATCGCTAGCAGTTGCCCAAGGCCTTTACGGGGGGGTCTTGCAAGCTCAAGGAAAAGAGGAGCAGGCCGAAACCGTCTTGCAGGAATCACTGAAAAATTTCGGGCCGGAAAACCAGAATAGCGCCGCGAAAGCCAGCCCCCTCTTTTCACTGGTCATCTTACATTCCCGCCGGGACGATTTTCTTGCCGCAAGGGATTACGCCAAGCAGTATTACGGTCTGCTGCGGAGCAATCTGGGACCGGACCACAGAGCGACCCTCGAAGGTCTACTTCTTTGGGAACGCCACCGCGCCGATACCGGCGAAGCCGCCGAGAGCCTCGGGCCGGCCCTCGCGGCCATGAGCAGCCTCCGTCAGAAGTACCCTCCGATGTCGGTCGGGCTCTGGTTCAATCTGCGAAACCTGGCCCACATCCAGAATGCAACGGCCGATTTCCACGCTGCCCAACTCACCTCAGAGGAAGCCCTGGCCATTTACGATCGCGGCACATGGTCGCACACGGATACCCGCCGCGCCCAAACACTGCTCGAATTGGCCGTAGCATTGCGAGGGCTGCACAAGAACGTGGAAGCCCAGCCAGTGCTGAAGGAAGCGCTCGCCATCTACAGCAAATCAGGCCCATTGTGGGTCCGGCGAAGTCAGCAAGTCAGAGCGATGCTGGTAGCGGACCAGTAAGAACATCTGCGCAACTTAGCGCCGCCCTCATCGTTCGGTCCATAACGCGCAGTAAAATTTGGTTCATGAAAACTGCCCATTACACCTTCTGGCAGGAGGGTGACTTCTGCTGGGCTACTTGACCTGAAGAAGGCGATCAGCGATATGCCCGGGTCCACCGCTGCCCGGAAAATTCTGATCGACGCGTTTTGAAGAGTCCCGGGGAGCTCACTCGCGCTTCCTCGGACCCCGATTTGCAACTTCAGGTGGCGGAAGCCTACCGCCAACGGGAACAACTTCAGGGTGACCTTTACTCTCAAACATCGGGGTTCAAACGTTGGGAAAGCTTTTCAGCGTACTTGTCCGAAAAGCTTGGCGGCGGCCGGCACGGGCGTGGGCAGACGTGCTGAGTTGGCGCGATGCGTATCCGCTCGTTGAGACCTCCGCCACTGCCATGGTCAGCGCCATGGATCTAGCAACCAGTCATGGCCTTTCAATTTGGGACTCCGTTGTACTGGCGGCTGCGGCGGAAGCGGAATGCCGCCTGCTTCTCTCGGAAGACCTTCAGGATGGGTTCACTTGGCGTGGAGTCACGGTAGCGAAACCGTTTGCGCCGGTGCTTCACGTTCTTTTGGCGGCATTGCTAACGGAAGGCGGGCTGCCGGATGTACT
>JAYTGM010000513.1:0-3389 GCA_043733425.1 Terriglobia bacterium | reverse complement strand
CGTACGCGCGGTGTTTAAAGATTTGAGTAGCGGAATGCAGTATCTTTTCCACTCGCCAGTGCTCGGCTTTGTCATTCTCGCCATGGGAGCGGGGTTTTTCGTATTGAGTTGTTTTGCTCCGCTGATTGCGATTTATGTCCGCGACTTCTTAAAAGAGGGTGCAACTACATTCGGTCTGTTAAGCGCCCTCATCGGAGTGGGAATGCTTGCCGGAACGTTAGGGCTGCGAAAATTCGGCATGAAAATTCCAAGCGAAAAAATGGTTTTAGTCGGCTTGATCCTGATTGGTGTTTCCGTGCTGATGTTGGCTGCCTTCGGCTTGGTATCCGTGACAGCAGTTGCGACATTCGGTTTAGGTTTTGGAGTGGCTTTCATCATTACTCCCGCCCAGGTATTGATGCAGGGTAAGACTCCTCCGCAGAGGCTAGGACGAGTCAGCAGCAGTTTTATGTCGGTGATCGCCATCGCCCAAATGTTGGGCTTGGTGATATCCGGTTCCGCCGCGCAACAAATCGGAATCCGCGGTCTATTTTTTGCGTGCGCAGCCATGCTGGGTTTATTGGCCGTTGCTGGTTATTGGCGTATGCCGAGAGCCGTTCAGGGTACCCCAAGGTAGACTTGACCTGAGATGATTCAAACGCTTTTCGGCTCAGTAGAACAAGAGCCGTCACTGTTGGACAAGCTGAAATCAGGAGTTGAAAAGACCCGGCTCGGTCTGGTAAATCGCCTGGAAGATGCCCTGCAGGGCAAGAAGGAAATCGACGCCGACCTGCTAGATGAGTTGGAGTACACGCTCATTAGTGCCGATATTGGAGTCAATACAACTCAGGAAATTCTGGATCGGATTCGGGAACAGGCGGACCGTCACACACTGGCGAATCCAAGCCAGGTAAAAGGCTTGATTCGCGAACATCTCCTGGAAATTTTGCAAGCCGTGGAGCGGCCCATGCCCAGGGTTCTGGAGCCCCCGGCCGTGGTCATGGTGGTGGGCGTAAACGGGGCGGGGAAGACCACCACAATCGGTAAGCTGGCGAATCTGTACCGTTCAGAGGGCCGTTCCGTGCTGCTCTGCGCGGCCGATACTTTTCGGGCCGCGGCCATTGAACAATTGGAAGTCTGGGGACAGCGCACAGGCACCGATGTGATCCGGCAGCAGCCCGGCTCAGATCCAAGCGCTGTACTATTCGACGCCCTGCAAGCGGCGCGTGCGCGCAAAGTAGATTACGTCATCGTGGATACAGCAGGCCGTCTGCAGACAAAAGCCAACCTGATGTTGGAGCTGGAAAAAATGCGGCGCACCGCCGCGCGCGTGATACCTTCCGCGCCCCATGAAACGCTTCTGGTGCTGGATGCGACAACTGGCCAGAATGGCCTGGAACAGGCCCGCAAGTTTACAGAGAGTTCCGGTGTCACGGGCATCGTTTTGACTAAGCTCGATGGCACGGCAAAGGGCGGCGTGGTGGTTGCCATCTCCCGCGAATTGAATTTGCCGATTCGTTACGTTGGCGTAGGGGAACAAGCAGGCGACCTATTGCCCTTCAATGCGGAAACCTTCATCGATTCCCTGTTTAGCGCATGAGGATGAAAGAAGCGGTTACGCTCGCTCTGAAGGGGCGGGGGCAGGCAAGCCCCAACCCGATGGTGGGCGCGATTCTGGAGCGTGATGGCATCATCGTCGGGCAGGGCTTTCATACCTATGTAGGTGTAAGCCATGCGGAGGTTCTGGCGCTGGAACAAGCCGGCGCCCAGGCATCCGGTGCCACGCTGTACATTACCTTGGAGCCATGTTCCCATCAAGGCCGCACCGGCCCCTGTGCCGATGCACTGATTGCAGCGGGAGTAATTAAGGTGGTGGCTGCGTCTGAAGACCCTAACCCGCTGGTGGCCGGCAAGGGTTTTCAAAAACTCCGGGAGGCCGGAATAGAAGTTTCAATTGAGCAAAGCGCGGAAGCAGATAAACTCAATGAAGCCTTTTTTCATTTTATGCGGTACCGGCGTCCGCTGGTTACGCTGAAAACAGCATTGACTCTGGACGGTAAGATTGCTGCGCCGGACGATAACCGCGGGTGGATCACCAGCTCTACCGCCCGCGAACACGTTCAACAAGTTCGCCACGATTCCGACGCGATCCTGACCGGCATCGGCACGGTTCTGGCTGACGATTGTTTTCTGACGGACCGTTCCGGCCTGCCGCGCGGTCGTCCTTTGATGCGGGTGGTTCTGGATAGCCGTTTACGTCTGCCGCTGAATTCGCGCATGGTGACGTCGGTTGAAAATGATCTGACCGTAATCGCCACATCCGCTGCTCCCGTTGAGCGCAAACAGCAATTGGAAGAACGCGGTGTAACCGTTCTGATTTTCGATGGTGCTAGCGGACGTGCCGATATCGTGCAGGCGGTGAACTGGTTAGGTGGACAACGGTACCTTTCGCTTCTGGTTGAAGCCGGTAGCAAAGTGAACTGGGCGGTCCTTGAAGCTGAATGCGTGGATAAAGTGTTCTTTTATTACGCCCCGAAAATTCTGGGCGGCACCGAATCTCTCCCCATGGCGGGCGGCCTGGGAAGGCGTCGCCGTGCCGATGCCATCAATGTTGAGCGAGTCACTTTGCACTCCATCGCATCGAATGAGTTTGCCGTGGAGGGTTATGTTCACCGGGATCATTGAAGAAGTGGGGCAGGTGCGGCAAGCAGGAAGCCGCCTTCAGATTGTGGCAAAGCTGATACTTGAGGATCTGGTGATTGGCGGAAGCGTTGCCGTTAACGGTGTATGCCTGACGGCGGTGGAAATTGGACCAGATTTTTTCTCAGCCGATCTTGCTCCTGAAACCCTGAGCCGCAGCAACCTGGGCGGCTTGAACAGTGGCTCCGAGGTCAATCTGGAGCGGCCTGTGACGTTGCAACAAAGACTCAGCGGTCATTTGGTTCAGGGCCATGTCGATGCTACCGGGGTCGTCCATTCTTTTGCTGAGCTGCCTGACGGAAACTGGTGGCTGCGGGTGGAACTTCCCGCGAAGATTTCGCGCTTCACCGTCGAAAAGGGTTCCATCACACTGGACGGAATCAGCCTGACTATTGCGGAGGTTGACGGCAACTTCATTGCAGCCGCAATTATTCCGCATACTTACCGAAACACCGCTCTTCACGGGAAATCGGCTGGGGCAGCACTGAATGTTGAGTGTGACGTTCTAGCCAAATACGTAGAGCGCCTGATGGGCTCTCGTTTCGCTTAATTCAGGTGCGGTTATAAGATAAAGACGGTGCCTCGCCGCGCCGAACTCCGTCGGTACCGCATCCTAAAAACTAACTCATGTGGATCGTAAGACTTGCACTCCACCGCCCCTATACATTCGTCGTAATGTCTGCCCTGATTGTGATTCTGGGGATCGCAGC
>JAYTGM010000512.1:0-3409 GCA_043733425.1 Terriglobia bacterium | reverse complement strand
GTGCACATATCGGCGAAGAGCGGTTCAGCTGTGGGCGGAGTGGCGAAGCGGCATCGCAGGTTTTTAGTGAGGTGCTGCGGCACGCGGGGCTACGTTGGACGCGCTTGAAAACTGGAACTCCCCCACGTCTTGACGGACGGACGATTGATTGGGCCGCGTGTGAGCCGCAGGATGGTGACAAAGAACCGACGCCTTTTTCGTTCCTTACCGGAAAGATTGAGCGGGAACAAATTCGGTGTTATTTGTCTCACACCTCGGAAAAGACACGGCAGGTTATTAATGACAGTTTGAATCGTTCACCACTATATAGTGGGCAGATTGAAGGGGTAGGCCCAAGATATTGTCCATCGATTGAAGATAAATTCGTGAAATTCCCGGATAAGAAGCGGCACCAGGTTTTCCTGGAACCGGAAGGGCGGGACACTCATGAGGTGTACGTCAACGGGATGTCGACCAGCATGCCGATCGATGTGCAGGCCGCTATGATTGCTTCGGTTCCGGGTCTTGAACGAGCTGAGATGATCCGTCCTGGGTATGCGATTGAGTACGATGCGGTGGATCCGCGCGAATTGTCACCGACCCTGCAAGTGAAGAGGATTCCAGGGTTATATCTTGCTGGCCAGATTAACGGAACTTCTGGTTACGAAGAAGCCGCGTGTCAGGGTTTAATCGCGGGGTTGAACGCGGCGTCCACTCTCTCTGGGAAAGATCCCATAAAGTTGAGCCGGTCTGATGGCTACATTGGAATACTGGTTGACGATTTAATCACAAAAGGGGCTGACGAACCGTATCGGATGTTTACCTCCCGTGCGGAGTATCGCCTCAGTTTACGGATTGACAACGCGGATGAGCGGCTAACGCCAATTGGCCGCCGTGCAGGGCTGGTAAGTGATGAGCGCTGGGCTAAATTCTTGCGCAAAGGTGCTCAGAAGGCAGCTTTGACGGCGGCTTTGGAGCAAGGCAAAGAGGGATGTTGGCTGAAGCGCACCGATTCCCGTTTGATTGACATTCCGGAATGGGTCACGGGTGTATTGGGAAGCGAGTGGGAGACTGGCGTATTGACGTCAGTGGAAACCGAGGTGAAATATTCAGGGTATGTGGCACAACAGCAACGGCAAGTTGCTAGATTGACGAAATCGAGTGGCAAACACATCCCGGCGTTATTCGACTTCTCGATCCCCGGATTGTCGGCCGAGGTCGGTGAGAAGCTTAGATTGGTCCGGCCGGAAACATTGGGACAAGCAGCGCGGATTCCTGGTGTGACACCTGCGGCCATCGCAATTCTGGATGTATATCTGCGGCTTCAACACGCTTAGAATGTTTCACGTGAAACATTGCTATTCTGAAACCGCTTGAGCCGAGTCATTGCAATCGCAAATCAGAAGGGTGGAGTTGGCAAAACAACCACCGCGATCAATCTCGCTGCTTCATTGGCTGCAAGCGAGCTATCCGTTCTTTTGATCGATTCCGATCCTCAAGGAAACGCCACAACCGGCCTCGGAATCGCCAAAACGCAGGATCGCTCCACTCTTTTCGATATTTTAGTGGGCGATGCAACGGTGGCGCAATCCATTATTCGTACTGACCTCGACGGGTTGGATCTCCTGCCAGCAGACAAGAATCTGGTTGGAATCAATGTCGAGCTTGTTCCCATGAAAGATCGGGAACGGCTGCTGCGGGTCAAATTAGAGCCAGTTCGGCAGAAATACCAATTCATTCTGATCGATTGCCCTCCTGCCTTGGACCTTCTGACATTGAATGCGTTGCTGGCCGCGGATTCCGTGTTGATCCCCATCCAGTGTGAGTTCTTCGCTTTGGAGGGTATTTCTGGTCTGATCGATACAATTGATCGCATCAAAGAAAGCTTCCATCACAAACTGGAGATGGAAGGGATTCTCCTGACCATGTACGATGACCGCACCAACCTCACCCGACAGGTCGCCGCGGATCTGCGAGAATTCTTCGGTAAGGAAGTCTTTCGTACCGTGATTCCGCGCAGTATCCGTTTGGCGGAAGCCCCCAGCCATGGGAAACCGATTCTCACCTACGATGTGCGGTCAAAAGCAGCGGAAAGCTATATCCAGCTTTCGAAGGAGATAATTACTCGTGAGCAAAAAGCCGGCACTCGGTAAAGGTCTCTCCTCCCTCCTTCCCACCAGAAGTCAACAGCCACCGCCGGAGCCTTTACCGGTCCAGGCTGTCTCACAAAATCCCACAAAGTTGCCGATTGGGTTCGTTCAGTTGAATCCAAACCAGCCCCGGCGAGAGTTTCGGGAACAACAGTTGAATGAATTGGCGGATTCCATTCGCCAGGATGGCATCATTCAGCCTCTTGTCATTCGAAAAGTTGGCGAAACGTATCAATTAGTAGCGGGGGAACGGCGTTTACGAGCGGCGAAGATTGCCGGGCTGGAGTATGTACCGGTAGTGGTTCAGGAAATTTCCGATGAACGGCTTTTAGAGGTGGCTCTCGTCGAAAACATTCAACGCGAAGACCTTCACCCCATTGAACTTGCCCAAGCTTTTGAGCGTCTTTCTGCCGATTTAGGGCTAAACCACGAAGAAATAGGCAAAAGAACGGGGAAAGATCGCGCAACAGTGACCAATTCTATTCGCCTGCTTCAACTTCCTCCGCAAATTCAGACCCTGGTCGCGGAACGAAAATTATCGCCGGGCCATGCTAGGGCACTTCTGAAACTGAAGGGCTCCGACGATCAACTTGCCATGGCCCAGCGCGCGATCGCGGAAAGCTGGACTGTTCGCGCCATCGAAGCCGCCTCTCAAATGCCGGCCGCATCGCTTGCTCACACCAGGCAGCCAAAACCCCACGCCACCGTAGACCCTAACTTGAAATCCGCAACCGATGAATTAGAACGGGCGCTAGGTACCAAGGTGAAAATCTCGGAATCGAAAGGGGGAAGGGGCCGGATTGAGATTGAGTTCTACAGTATGGACGATCTCAATCGGCTCTACTTTTACATCACGCGTCAGGATTAATGGCTGAGCAAGTCCAACAGCGATTCCAGCTCATCCCGAATTTGCGGCAGCGGATCCGGTGAAAAGAGATGCTGCTGTGTTTCGGCTTTCCGTTGCTGTTGCAAAGTCTGGCGCGCGCCCTCGATCGTAAACCGTTTGTTGTAGAGTAAGTCTTTGATTCTAAACAACAATTCGACATCTTTGCGCCGGAACAACCGGTGCCCGGTGTCTGATTTCTTTGGAGTAAGCGCTGAAAATTCGGTCTCCCAAAAACGAAGCACGTAGGGGGCAACCCCTAGCAACTTACTGACCTCGCCGATCCGAAAGTAGAGTTTGTCGGGGATCTCTCCCAGACCCGGGTCCTGAGTCATCCGCCTGAGGCCATGCTATCACCGTGTGGCCACCCTTGGGCACAAGCACCGACGTAGCACCT
>JAYTGM010000511.1:0-3414 GCA_043733425.1 Terriglobia bacterium | reverse complement strand
AATTCGTCAGTTACCCAGCAAAACGCGGCTGATAAACTGAAGATTCACCACACATGCTAACTGCTGGAATTGTCGGCCTACCGAACGTAGGCAAGAGCACGCTCTTCAACGCCGTCACACAAACGCGAAAGGCCATGGCGGCTAATTACCGCTTCTGCACCATTGAGCCGAACCAGGGAATTGTCACGGTTCCCGATGAGCGGCTGGAGGTGCTTTCGAAGCTGAGCGGCTCACAGAAAATCATCCCCTCGGTTTTCGAGTTCGTCGATATCGCCGGCCTTGTGGCCGGTGCCAGCAAAGGCGAAGGCTTGGGCAATCAGTTCCTCGGCCACATCCGAGAAGTCGATGCAATCGTCCACGTGCTCCGCTGTTTCGAAAACTCCGACATCGAACACGTCATGGATACGGTCGACCCCATTCGCGACATCGAAGTGGTCAACACCGAACTGATTCTGGCGGATCTGGACAGCATTGCGAAGCGCCGCACGCGCCAGCAGAAAGTCGCCAAGGCCGGCGACAAAGCGGCCATTGCGGAACTCGAGTTAATAGATCGCCTGGATGCGGTGTTCAACTCCGGCAAGTTGGCCGAAAGCCTGGATGCGACCCCCGAAGAGCGCGCCATCATCAAGCCGCTGTTCCTGCTGACTGCAAAGCCTATGCTGTTTGCCTGCAACGTTGCGGAAGAGGAACTGGCCAATCCCGATAACAACCCATGGGTGGTCAAAGTTAAAGACTATGTCAAGCACCACCACGGCATGCGGGTGGTAGTTGTTTCCGCGGAAATCGAAAGCGAGCTTTGCACGCTGCCGGCGGACGAACAGGCGGAATACCTGGAAAGCCTGGGCGTGACGCAATCCGGATCGGGCCTGCTGATTCAGGAGGCCTACAACCTATTAGGCCTGCGTACGTATCTGACAACAGGCGAGAAGGAAACGCGCGCCTGGACGATTCATTCCGGTGATAAGGCGCCTGTGGCGGCGGGTGTGATCCATTCCGATTTCGAAAAGAGCTTCATCTCCGCTGAGACTATTGCGTATGCCGATCTGGTGGCGGCGGGCAGTTTCGCAAAAGCGCGTGAACAGGGCAAGCTGAGGACAGAAGGCAAAGAATATGTGGTGCAGGACGGCGACGTGATGGAGTTTAAGACGTTTCTTTAAGCCTGATCCTTATGATTGCGCGTTCCCTAGTTCGCGCGTGATTTCCGCGCACGCGCGCTTCAACAGCGGCAGCATGGCGCGCACGCGTTTCAAATCCATGCGAAATTCCGGGCCCGAAATACTTAAGGCTGCTCCTGGTTCACCAGAACCGGAAATGCGCATTGCCACGCAGCGGCCATCGATTTCATTTTCCTGATCATCGACGGCATAGCCCTGAACGCGAATACGTTCCAGTTCAGCGGTGAGTGCTGTCTGTGTGCCGATACTATTCGGTGTCATGCGGGGCAAGCCTTTCAT
This sequence comes from Terriglobia bacterium, assembly GCA_043733425.1. Lineage (GTDB taxonomy): Bacteria > Acidobacteriota > Terriglobia > Bryobacterales > Bryobacteraceae > JALYXI01. The sequence continues at coordinate 1,960 of JAYTGM010000511.1, read as the reverse complement.
CTTCACCAGGCGTTTGATGGCTGTCGAGGCCATAGTGGCCAGCAGGACCTTACCAATTCCGGTGGTATGGACGTACCTGCGGTTCCCCACTTTCGAAGCCATGCGGACGGATTGAGGGCTTTCGGCAGTAGCAATGACGACTACTTCCCCGCCATCGAGCGTACCCAGGTTGACTGTTTCGCGGCATTGCGCCGCTAAGCGTTCCATGATGGCGGGGGCGGCGCGCAACAGGTTTTGGCTGGGTGAGGAATCGCGTTGGAGAGCGAATAGTTTGCCCGCGATGCGATAGCCGCCACCCGGTTCACGATCCAGATAGCCGCGCGTTTCGAGCGTGGTGAGAATGCGGTAGACGGTAGCCTTCGGCATCTCAACACTGCGGGCTACTTCCGCCAGGCCGGGCGCGTTGGTATCGCGTTTGAGTTGCTCCAGAATGTCGAGTGTTTTTTCCAGCACGCGCACTTGCCTGGGGGCCGAGGGCTTAGCGGGTTTAGGCAAAGCGGGCCAGCTCCACGGGATCCATATCGGCAAAGGAGCGGTTCTCGCCGGCCATACCCCACACGAAGCTATAAGCCCCGGTACCGACACCTGTGTGGATGGACCAAGGGGGCGAGAGCACCGCTTCACGGTCGCGCACGACGACGTGTCTGCTGGCATTCGGCTCGCCCAAGAAGTGCATGACGCTTTGCGCGCCCAATTCGAAATAGAGATAGATTTCGCTGCGGCGCCGGTGTGTATGGGGCGGCCAGGTGTTCCACACGCTGCCCGGTTCGAGCTTTGTATAACCCATTACCAGCTGGCAGCTTTGAATGCCGCCCTCGTGAATATACTGAACCAGCTTGCGCCTGCTGGCGCGCTCTGCCGTGCCGAGTTCCTGGACAGACGCATCCGCGAGAGTTGCCCGGGTGGTTGGAAACTTGCGATGCGCGGGCGCGCTCAACAGGTAAAAGGCGGCCTGGCCACCCGGGGAATTGCGGAACACGATATCGGGCTCGCCCTGCCCTATGTAGAGGCACTCCAGGTGTTCCAACGGAAACACTTGGCCGCCTACGGCGATCTCTCCGGCATCGCCGAGGTTGATGATGCCCACCTCGCGGCGCTCTGTAAAATATTCACTGCGCAGTTCGGGGTAAGCGGGCAGCTCGATCTCAGAACCGGGCATGATGCCGCCGATTACCAGCCTATCCAGATCTGTGTAAACCATCTGAACGCGGCAGGGCTGGAATAGTTCGCCGATTAGAAAATTCTGGCGGACTTCGGCCGTCGTCATGCGCTCTAATTCCAAAGCGCGGGGTGTATTCAGCAGTCTCAAACGCTCACCATCATTTCACAATGTGAACCGCAACGGTTTATCAAATTTGACATGCAGTGGTGGTTGTGATTAAACAGAGGCGCAAATGAAATTTACCGCATTTCTACCGGTCTTTGCTGCAGGCATGGCAGCAGTCTTCGCTGCAACGATTTCCGCAGCGATATTTCCGTTCGATGGAACGGCGCGTCAATCGGGGCCTATCACGGTTTTGGCCGAACTGGATTTGGCGACTGTCACGTGGCCCGATCAAGCGGGGCGGCCGTGCGTTGCTGTGTTCTCACTGGATACGGCGAAGCCACTGATTACTTCGGTTTCGGTGAACGGCAAGAAGGTGATTGACCGCGCACAGCCTGTATACCGCGCCTCCACCGGGAAGCGCCGGGGCGGCTTTGATCAGTTTTTCGATTTTCCCGGCAGCCACCCCGATGGGACGCGCAGCTTTATCGCGGATTTTCATCCAACAGGCGGACACGCCCGCTATGACGGCACGCGGCTTGATGTTGCCTTTGATGGTTTCAAGCTGGGTATTTTTCAGGGCACGCTGCACTACATTTTTTTCCCTGGCAGCAACCTGATTCAGCAGCGCGCCATTGTGGCAACGAATGAGCCCGATACCGCTTACTTCTACGATGCGGGCCTGCGCATGACGGT
>JAYTGM010000510.1:0-3429 GCA_043733425.1 Terriglobia bacterium | reverse complement strand
CGGGGCTGAAAATACCGAGCGCGCTAAATAGCTCCGGATGTGAGAACCCGGTGTAAATGGTGTGGCCGCCCCCCATCGAAAGGCCAGCCAGTGCGCGGTTGCGCGAATCTGCCACGACCCGGTATTTCAATTCAACAACCGGAATCACTTCTTTGGTCAGATACTGCTCGAACACTTCATTGTTACTAACGGGTCCATTGCGCGGCGCGGTGAACGGGACTGCATGGCCGGCCGGCATCACGATAATCATGGGAGTTACTGTCTTGGCGGCGATCAGGTTATCCAAGATCCAGTTGGCATGGCCCGCGCCGGTCCAGGATTCCGGAACGTCGCCGCTGCCGTGCACCAGATACAGAACCGGATAGCGTTTCCCGGAACCTTCATACCCAGGCGGAAGGTAAATCACGATACGCTCTGTCCGATTGAGCACCTGCGATTTCCGCCACTCGGTAACAACTGTTCCATGCGGCACATCGCGCAATTCCCAAACCGCAGGGGTGCCGGCCGGAACTTCCACAAGACTGGCCGAAGTGCGCTGCCGCATTTTAATTACGGGGTTAATCGGATCTGCAATGGGCAGCCCGTCAAGGTTGAACCAATACAGATGTCCATTTGCCTCAAGCGGTGTCGTCGTCATGCTCCAGATGCCACTCGCATCCTTGGCCATGGCCTCAGGCTTACCCACTTCCATCCAGTCACCGGAAAGTGTCACCGCCTCAGCTTTTGGTGCACGAACGCGGAAGGTAACGGTGCGGTCCCCATGTACTTCAGGTGAAACCAACCCATCGGGAGGCGGTGTCTGCGCCCACGCTGCCGCGGCCAAAAGAAATGAAATGCCAGTCAGGGTTTTCATATAAGATTTTCGCCAAGCGCAAATAGAAAGGCCCTGTAGCGCCCGGCGTTCGATGTATATTACTATCACATCGCGAACAAATTTTATGACGCTAGCCAGACGAGATCTATTCCGTACCGCGACCGTTGCGGTGACCGCAGCCTCCTATTCACGAATCCTTGGTGCGAACGACAAGATGAACCTAGGCGTTATCGGGTGTGGCGAACGCGCCATGCTCGATATGACTCAGTTCATCGCTAATCCTGCGGTCTCCGTAAAAGCCTTGTGCGATGTCTATGCGGTTCATATCGATAACTTCCTAACCAAAGCACCGGGCGCGAAAACATTCAAGGACCACCGCCAACTGCTGGATATGAAAGATATTGACATGGTGCTGATCGCAACGCCGGATCACTGGCATTCCACCTGCGCGATCGACGCCCTCAATGCCGGCAAAGACGTCTATGTAGAAAAGCCTCTGACTCTGAAACCGGAACAAGGACCGCCTATCGTGAAAGCCGCTCGCGTGAACAGCCGCGTCTGCCAGGTGGGCATGCAGCAGCGCTCTGGCATTCACTATCTTCGGGCCAAGCGTGAGTATATGGATACCGGTGCGTTGGGCAAGATTACGCTCGCCCGCACCTGGTGGTATGGCAATACGTATCATCTGCGCAAAGCTCCCGTAAGCCTGCAGACAAAGCCCAGCAATCTGGATTGGGCACACTACCTGGGTCCTTTGAAATGGCGCGATTACGATCCGCAGCAATATTACAACTGGCGCGCTTATCTGGATTTCGGCGGCGGGCAGGTCACGGATCTCTTCACTCATTGGATCGATGTGGTGCACATGTTCATGGGCCAGGATACGCCCGTTTCCGCTTCCGCCGCCGGTGGTGTTTACAACTATAAAGACGGCCGGACCGCACCCGATACCATCAACGTTCTGTTGCAGTATCCGGGCGAGTATACGGCTACGTTCGAAGCGACGTTAGCGCCGGGTATTACAGGGGCTGCCGTCGAATTCTGCGGCACGAAGGGCAAGCTGTTGATTGATCGCGGGCATTACGAGTTTTTACCAGCCGGACGTAACCAGACGCCCGTGATCGTGAAGGCCGAGCCGCACGATTTAACGCTCGATCATGTGAACAATTTTCTGGATTGCGTCAAATCCCGCAACCTGCCGAACGGCGATGTGCTGATCGGCCACCGCTCCGCGCAAGCTTCGCACCTGGGCAACATCTCGTACATGGAACGCCGCCGGATTGATTTCGATCCCATCAGGGAAGAGATACTGCCGTTCTAGTTTTGTATGGCGAAAATCCTCCTGGGGCGTTACGCTGCCCAAATCGAAGGGCCGTTCGTGGTGTTCCTGATTGGCTTGCGGGTGAACAAGATACTCGCGTTCAACAAGTGGATACCTACCGCGCAAGCAATGGGCCCGATGCTCAGCGAACTTTACGCACGCCCTGAATCAGGATTTTTGGGTGCGCACACATCTCTCTACTGGCGCGGAATTATGCTCACGCAGTACTGGCGTAGTTTTGACCATCTGATCGCCTACGCTCAGGCCCGCGATTCTCATCACCCTCCCGCGTGGAAGGCCTTTAACCAGCGCGTTGGGGAAGACGGCACCGTCGGCATCTGGCACGAAACGTATCAAGTAGCGGCAGGCGAGTATGAATGCGTCTACAACAACATGCCGCGCATGGGTCTGGCCATGGCAGGCACCCACGTTCCCGCCACCGGACACTTGCGGGATGCCCGCGCGCGCATGAAGACCGATTCGGTTTAGGACTTTTTCAAGTAACCACGGTCTTCCATCCAATCGCGAAGGCGAAGCAGCCAGGTGGTGGAGACCGGCGTTTGCTTCGGGCTCGTCCGGACTCCGAAACCATGGCCGCCGCTGTTGTACACATGCAGTTCCGTGGGCACGCCTGCTTTCTTCAGTTCCGGATAGAGACCGGCAAGAGCCAGCGAAGGCCCCTTATCGTTATCGGCACAGAGCATGAACGTCGGCGGCGTGTCTTTGGTAATCGTGATTTTATCGGCCCGAACACCTGGATAGATCAGAGCTTCAAAATCGGGCCGCGAATCCATGCGGTCCACCGCGTCTTTCGCGTCGGGGTCGCCGGGCGTATAGCGCGTGGACGCAAGTACCGCCACTTCGCCCCCGGCGGAGAAGCCCATGATGCCAACGCGGCGCGAATCCACATGCCATTCCGACGCGTGGCTGCGAACCAGGCGGATGGCACGCAGGCCGTCCTGCAATGCCTCAACGTCCACCTTATATGTGGATTCCTTTTCGCGCGCCAGCCTGTACTTCAGAACAAAAGCCGCAACCCCGATGGAGTTTAGATACCGCGCAACGTTGTAGCCCTCGATATCGATCGCCAGAAACGCGTGTCCGCCGCCGGGAGCGATGATGAACGCGGCACCAGTCGCCTGATCCGCGGGCGGCAGGAAAACCGTCAACGAAGGATTGTGAATGCTGGATACCTTCAGGTAATCGCGCTTCCCGTCAGGCGGCTCCACCAATTCTTTGGCAGTCTTACCTTCGGAGCCCGGAGCGCCAGAAGGCCACAACGGCACCTCCTGAA
>JAYTGM010000509.1:0-9314 GCA_043733425.1 Terriglobia bacterium | reverse complement strand
TCAGCGCGGAAACAAAGTTGTAGGGCTCGACGCCCATGTTCAGAAATCGGCCGAGCACATCGAGAACGTTATTTGCGTGGACCGTGGTGAAGACCAGATGGCCTGTGAGCGCGGAGTTGATGGCAATCTGCGCCGTTTCCTGATCGCGAATTTCGCCCACCATGATCTTGTCGGGGTCGTGGCGCAAGATGGAACGCAGACCGCGCGCAAAAGTGAGGCCCTTCTTCTCATTCACCGGAATCTGAGTGATTCCCTTCACCTGATACTCAACGGGGTCTTCGATGGTGATGATTTTGTCTTCGTCGTTTTTGATTTCGCTTAAGGCGGCGTAGAGGGTGGTGGTCTTGCCGGAACCGGTGGGGCCGGTAACCAGCACCATGCCGTACGGCTCCATGATGTAGCGGCGGAACTTGACCAGATCGTTCTCTGAAAAACCGACCACTTCGAGCGAAAGCTTGGCGAACTTCTCGCTCATGCTTTCTTTATCGAGTACGCGGAGCACGGCATCTTCGCCGTGGATTGTGGGCATCACCGACACGCGGAAATCGATCAGACGGCCCTTGTAGCGGACGCGAAAACGGCCATCCTGCGGAACGCGGCGTTCTGCAATATCGAGCTCGCTCATCACCTTGATACGGGAAAGAATGGTGGTCTGCCAATCCTTCGCAATCGGCGGCATGGCGTAGTGCAGCACGCCATCGATGCGGTACTTGATAGCCACTTCCTGATCGCGCGATTCGATATGAATATCGCTTGCCCGGCGTTCGAGAGCGTTGAAGATTGTGGTGTCAACCAGCTTAATAACCGGCGCGATATCGCTATCGCCCTGGGAGAGCTTGTCGATGGAAAGCGTCTCATCGGGGTTATCGTCATCGCCGACGACATCGAGCGTGAACCCTTCGGTGACTTCTTCCAGCACGCGCTGCGATTGCTCGGTCTTCTTTAGCAGATCGCCAATTTGCGAAGCGGTGGCGACTTTCACGCGCAGCTTCTTATTCAGCAGCAGGCCGAGTTCGTCAATTGTATTCAGATTGCGCGGATCGGCAAGGGCGATTTCCAGGGTCCCATTGACCGCGCGCAAGGGCACGAAATTGTAGCGGAACATGAGATCGACCGGAACGCTGCGGAACAGGTCGTGATCGATGGTGCCTTCGCGCAGGTCAACGTATTCGCAACGGTAGCGAGCCGCCACGGCTTGGGCCGCGGCAATTTCCGGCCCCATATCTTTCAATACAAGTCTTTCGGCTGCCATGGATTTATCGAATCGTGTCCGCTAAAGAGAAGATGGGCAGATACAGGGCTATTAATACGAAAGCTACGAATATGCCCATAAACACCATGATCGCAGGCTCAATCAAGCTGAGCGCCGCGGTCATTTTCGTGTTTACGTCTTCTTCATAAAATTCGGCAACGCTGGTGAGCATTACCGGCAGCGCGCCGGTGGATTCGCCCACTTCGATCATATCGATCGAAAGATCTGGGAAAATGCCAGTGGCTTTGAGCGAACCTGACAAAGGATTGCCTTCGCGGACCATCTGCCCGGTGCGGGAGAGTGTCTTGCGCAGGAGTTGGGTGCCAAGCGATTCCGCCGCCGTTTCCAAACCTTGGACCAGTGGGATACCGCCTGTAAGCAGCGTGGCCAGCACGCGGGAAAACTGGGCGACCTGATACTTCAGCCAGATATCGCCGAAAATGGGCACGCGCAGTTTGATGGCGTCGAGCTTTTCGGCCGCCGCGGGCTTGCGCGACCAATAATAGAGCGCCGTACCGCCCCCGAAGACTGCGAGAGCGATAAGCAAAACATAGTTCTTGGCGGTAGTTCCGACATCGATCAGCAGTTGGGTGACAGCGGGCAATTTTGCCGACATGCTGGTGTAAAGGCCCGCGAAACTCGGCACCACATAGGTGACCAGGAACACCATCAGCGCGACTACCAGCACCACCAAAATAGATGGGTACATGAGCGAGAGCAGCACCTTCTTGCGGACCGCAAGAGCCAGTTTCTGGTACGTGATGTAACGCTCCAGCACTTCGCCCAAGCTGCCGCTCTTCTCACCCGCCATTACGGAAGTGATGTAGATTTTCGGGAAGATGCCCTGCTTTTCGAAGGCATCGGAAAGCTGGGTGCCCTGCCGGACTTCGTCGCGCACTGACTGAATATAGGGAGTAAGTTTGGGATCGGTTAAGCGATCCGCCAGCAGGTCAAGTCCCTTCAGGATCGGCAAACCGGCGCGGATGAGGGTAACGAACTGCTGGTTAAAGATAAGAAACTTTTCGAGGTTAATCTTCTTGCCGCGTTGGCCGATGTTGATGTTATTTGAGAGCGCGATGGCGCCACGCCGGGGCTGGATGGAATAGATGAGAAACCCTTGCCCGGAGAATCGCTCACGCAGTTCCTGTTCGGTTGCGGCGGTGGCGACCTGGGAATGCACTTCGCCGCGCGAATCGGCATACTTGAGAACAAATTCCGACACTCTTACTTCTCCCCTTCGGTTAGAACCTGGGCGGTGATGGGCACGCGGTAATCGAAAATCTTCTGGTCGACGGGAATGTTCAGTTTTTCCTGTTCGAAGCGGAAATCGAGAACGGAGCGGTCCTGGGCGAAGACTTTGAGGCGCTTGATGCGGGCATCGGGGGCGAGCAGAAATTCCACTCGCGAATAGGGTAGCGTTTCGTTCTCAGGTTCCGCGGAGATCCAGATGCCTTCTGGATCTTCGCGGAGGGTGAATTTGCGGAACTCTTTGTAGAAATTCAGTTTTCCCAAAAGGAAGGCGAGCGGGGCGCGCATGTCTTCCGTTTCTTTTACGCCGGTGACTTCCACCTGATTGGTTTCGGGGTTGTAGAGGGAAACGCGCTTACCGTCCGAGACGAAGATTTTGCCTGCGGGCTTTGCATAATCCCACCGCATTTTGCCCGGTTTACGCAGGGTGAGGGTACCGCTTTCCACCTGCTGGGGGCGGCGCTGGGCGGTATAAGTCTCTTCGAATGTGAGGGTTAGAGATTGCGCGCGGTTATAGCGGGTTTCAACAGCTTTGAGCAGGGTATCGAGACGAGGTTCAGCGGCAGTACAAGAAAACGCAAAAACGAACCCAATTCCCAGCCATCGCACATTATGGTTGACGCGCCGGAAGCTGGGTTCGTTTAAGACGGCGGGCTAAAACAGCAGGCGGACGCCCAGTTGTGTCGAGCGATTTCCACCCGCACCGGTGATTCTGCCGAAGTTTGCGCTGGTGATATCCGTATTCGGGTTGTTGAATTGCGGTGTATTGGTGACCGCAAACGCTTCCGCACGGAGTTCCAGGTTCAGCCGCTCCTTGATGGCGAAGCGCCGGAAGATGGAACCATCCAGGTTAAACAGGCCGGGTCCGCTGATCACGTTGCGTCCCAGATTGCCGAAGGTCAGGGCCGCCGGGGCAGAGAGGTTCGACCTATCCAACCAAAGTGCGCCAACGTTGGTGCCGCCCAGAATGTTGATTGGGCCGGTGGCGTTAAGGGAGTTGCTATTGCCCGGTGCTTTCAGGCCCGCGGCGCTGTAACCGAAGTTCAGAGGGGTACCGGTGGAAAGCGTCAGGATGCCGTTAAGCTGCCAGCCGCCCAAAACCGCGCTAGCAACACCGTTTTGGAGGAACTGCTTGTTCTTGCCGAACGGGAGTTCCCAAACGTAGCTCTGAACGAAGTTGTGGCGGCGGTCGAAATCCGTGCGTGCCCAGTTCCGCCGGGGGGTGATGTAATAGGCCAGGCCCTGGGTTTCGGATTGGTAGCCCTCGGCTTTGCTCCACGTATATGCCGTGGTAATCGCAAGGCCCTTGTTGAAGCGGCGATCCACTTTAATCTGCAACGAATTATAGCTGGAGCCAAGTCCTACGAAGCGCAGGTTGGTATCGGCTTTACGGCCGAAAGCCGCGTATAGGGGTTGGCCAGCGATATCGGCACCGATGGTAGTGGAAGCATTCAGGTTGAAGACGGCGGGCTGAGCGACGCCATGGTTGCCGACATAAGCCAAATCCATGCTGAAGTTGCCCGGCAGCGAGCGCTGAATCGCAAAATTCCAGCTTTCCACGTAAGGCTCCCGAAAATGCTTGTTGATCACTTCGTAGCTTTGCGCAATGAGAAGAGGTGTGTTGGCGGCGAGAATTCCATTGGCGGGAACCACCGCGGGCGTGGGCGCTGGGAAGCCCGCCTGGAATGTCAGCGGATTGTTGTTTGCATCCACCGCTGGCCCGAAGCTGAAATTCGGCGTGAAAGCATTGTTCTGCTTTACCGGGAAGTTATAGGCATAGGTGTTATCGGGGAAGGGCGAATAGCTGATGCCGAAGCCGCTACGGAACACTGTCTTCTCATTCCAGCGATAGGCGATGCCAATCCGGGGCGCGAAATCTTTATAGTGCTTGTCGAGGCCCAGGTCGGAGGGGTTGCCGCCCTTACCGGCGATGACAAGAGTGTTATTTGTGTAATTGTAGTTCGAAAAGCCGCCATCGAATTGCGGTTTCGCCGGGGGATAGAATTCCCAGCGCAGACCAAGATCCACAGTCAATTTCGGAGTGACCTGCCACTTGTCTTGCGCGAAGGCGAAGTATTGCCAGAGCCGCTGGGCGGGGCTGTAGATCAGGAGATCACGGCCTGCTCCGTTGGGCAGATCCAAAAGGAAGCTGGCAAAAGAATTGGCCGCGCTGGTCTTTGCGCCCGAAATAGTGGTTTGAGCCTCCCGGAACTGGTAAAGGCCGCGTGGGCTATAGGTTTGAGTCTGAATCAGATCGTCGCGAACGCGGCGAAGCTCTCCGCCGAATTTCACGGTGTGATTGTTCAGGGTCTTGGTCCAGACGTTGGCGACGTTGATGTTGGTTTCCGCGCGAATCCACGGCAGGCTTGCTGAATAACCGAGCAGCGGGCTGCTCAGGCCGGCGATATCGATCCCGACGAATCCGCTGGTGAAAGCATTCAGATTGACGCCGGGGATACCGAAATCGGCGGCGCTGTTCTTGCCGTAATCAATCTGTTGGGCGTCGTTGCGATAGCGGCTCAAGCCGCCGCGCACTTCCGTAATTAGCGTGGGGCCGAAGATGTGGTCATATACGATTGCCGCGTTGTGAGTACCTTGCACACCGGTCGCGGAGAAGCCGCCGCCGTGCGGACCGCCATAGACGCCGAAGCTGGAACCATCGAAAGTGACGGGCTTCGAATAGCTGTAACGGACGGAGATGCGGTCATTCTGTGTCTGGTTGTGATCAACCTTAATGTCGTAGGAATCGGTGGTGCGCGTGAAAGGCACCTGTTGGAAGAAATTGTTTGTCAGCAGCGCGGCTCCACCGGCACCGGTAAGATTCGGCAAAGGAAGCAGGCCCAGCATCTTTTGCGAGAGGGCGTTGAAGCGGCTGGCGGGAATGATGTTGTTCGGGAACGGCGTACGGCCAGTGCCATCGGCCTGATTGCCGGTCACGGGATCGTAGACCAGCGCGGGCAGGAAAGCGCTGAAATCGCCATTGCGTTCGGCTACGGTGGGGATATTCAGCTTGTCATTGTTATAACGGTAATCGAGCTGCTTCAAATAGTCGCCGAAGAAGAAGGTGCGGTTCTTGATAATTGGACCGCCGATGTTACCGCCCACATAGTTGTAAGTGAAATGCGGACGCGCGGGGTCAAATTCGGCGCGCGCTGAAAGGTAACTCACGCGATTGAACTCATACACACCGCCGTGAAGCTGGTTGGTGCCGGATTTCAGAATGACGTTAATGGACGCGCCAGTTGCGCGGCCCAGTTCCGCCTCGAAGTTGCTGGTGCTGATATCGACAGTCTGAATGGCTTCGACGGGCGGGATATAAACCGTCAGCAGGCCGGTGCGTTCGTTGTTATCGACACCTTCAATCTGCTCATTGTTGCCTAAGCGCGATTGGCCGTTTACCTGGGTCTGCAAGGAATTCTGTGCATTGAAAAATGCGGAGTGGGAGTAGAACGTTCGCGTGGCACCCGGCACCAGATTGACTAAGCTCTGGAAATTCCGGTTGGCACCCACGGGAAGTTCGGCTAACTGCTTGGTCTCAATCTTCCGGCCTGTATCCGAACGGTCGGTCTGAAGAATCGCAGTTTCCGCGCTTACCGTAATGGTGTCGTTGATATTTCCTGGCGTTAAAGTGACATCGACACGAACTGAGGAGTTCACCAGGACGTCAATGTTTTCGCGAACTGCTTTCTCGAACCCAGCAACTTCCACAAGGATCTTGTACTTGCCGGGCGGCAGATTCGTGAAGGTAAAGTTACCACTCTCATTCGAGCTGCTTGCACGCGCAATTGCGGTATCAACCTCGGTGGCGGTGACTTTAGCTGCTGCGATGGTGGCACCGGAACTATCACTAATAGTCCCCAATAGGGAGCCGGTCACGGCTTGTCCAAAAGACGAGCAGACGGTAAGGAAAAAGAGTGCCACACAGGCACACATCAAACGGAGATGCGTCATTGAATTGTAAAGCTCCTGAAACGAAACTGCCGCCAACATAGCACAGAGCCCCCTGTTTTTGATATAGCTCCCATCAAGTTTGCTATGTACTTCGGCCTATACGTTTCATAGTTACGCTTCAACAGGTACGGACGAATTGAATGGGATGACGACGGACAATCAGGGAATGGCACGTCCGGCGTGGAGCCAGACGTTCACCTTGCAGACAGCGATCGAGCAAAACCTAGCAAGCAGCATCTACCTGGGCGTGCACTGGCGCTTCGACGCCACAGGCGGTGGAACAGTGAGAAGCGCCATTGCCGTGATAGCCGCGGCGGCTTTTGCATAAGTGGAAATTTCCCCTTGACGGCCAAACGGCCCATAATCTAGGAGAGTGCCCGCGACCACCCTTAGTTTGATTGGCAACACCCCCATGGTCCAGCTCACTGGATTCGATACCGGCTTGTGCGAACTGCATCTGAAGCTGGAATCGCAAAACCCTGGCGGGTCTATCAAAGACCGCATGGCGGTTGCGATGATCGAAGCGGCGGAACGCTCCGGCAGAATTCAGCCCGGACAGACGCTGGTTGAGGCGACGGCCGGCAACACCGGAATCGGCTTGGCGCTGGTGGCGGCTATTAAAGGCTACCGTCTGATTCTGGTGATCCCGGATAAGATGTCGTCTGAGAAAATTGCGCACGCGAAGGCGCTGGGTGCTGACATTCACATCACGCGATCTGATGTATCTCCCGGGCACGCTGAATTCTATATCGACATGGCAGCCAGGATCGCTTTGGAAACTGGCGGCTACCACATCAACCAGTTCGGCAACCCCGCTAACCCCGACGCTCACGAGGCGACGACCGCACCCGAAATTTGGCAGCAGATGGAACACAATGTCGACGCCATCGTGTGCGGTGTAGGCTCAGGCGGCACGCTCACGGGTCTTTCGCGCTTCTTTGCGCGCAACCAGCCCGCGCTTGCGATGGTGCTTGCCGACCCTCAGGGTTCCGGGCTGCACGGGTTCGTCGAAACGGGAACGCCGGGCGCGACCGCTCCTTATGCTGTCGAAGGCATCGGCCAATCGTGCCCGCCCGCGCTTGCGGATTTCTCTCGCGTGCGGGCTTCCTTTGCCATCTCCGATGCGGAAAGTTTCCGCACGGCCCGCGAAGTTCTGGAACGCGCCGGCATTTTGGGGGGGTCCTCGTCCGGTACCCTGATCGCATCCGCGCTACGCTACTGCCGTCAGCAGACCTCGCCGAAGCGCGTCGTCACCTTTGTATGCGATACGGGCGCGAAGTACCTCTCGAAGTTGTATAACGAATATTGGATGCGCGATCAGGGGTATACCGATCGCCCGCATACCGGTGACCTGCGCGACCTGATCACCCGGAATTACGATGAAGGCGCGGTGATCACCGTCGGGCCCGATCAACCTTTGCTGAGTGCGTTCCAGAGGATGCGCATTGCCGACATTTCACAGGTTCCGGTAGTGGAGCACGGCCGCTGCATCGGTGTGCTGGACGAATCCGATGTGCTGCTTGCCGTGCACAACAATGAATCGCAATTTCGCCAGCCGGTCCGCACCGCGATGACCAGCAAGCTGGAAACGATCGCGCCTAATGAGAGTATCGACCGGCTCTACGACATCCTGAACCGCGGATTGGTGGCGCTTGTTCTGGAGGGCGATCGTTTTCTGGGCCTGATCACCCGCGCCGACCTGCTGAGCTATCTGCGCCGCAAAATTTAATGACAAAACATCGCTTCGGTACCAGGGCCATCCACGCGGGGCAGGAGCCGGACCCCACCACGGGCGCCATTATGACGCCCATCTATGCCACGTCCACTTATGTGCAGCAAAGCCCCGGCGTGCACAAAGGTTTCGATTATGCCAGGAGCCATAACCCCACCCGCTTTGCTTATGAACGTTGTGTTGCGGATCTGGAAAGCGGTTCGCGCGGCTTTGCGTTTGCCTCCGGCCTGGCGGCGACATCCACGCTTCTCGATTTGCTGGACCACGGGTCTCACATTATTGCGGGCGATGACCGGTATGGCGGAACATTCCGTCTTTTCGAAGGAGTAAGAAGGCGTTCCGCCGGTCTGGACTTTACCTTCGTAGACTTAGCCGATCCGCAAGCGCTTGAAGCCGCCTTGCGCCCGAATACGAAAATGATCTGGCTCGAGACGATCTCGAACCCGATGCTGAAGCTGGTCGATTTCGAGCAAATCGCGGCGTTCGCTCAAAAGCACAATCTACTGGCCATCGCGGATAACACGTTCGCCAGCCCCTGGCTGTTGCGCCCGCTGGAATATGGCTTCGATATCGTGATGCACTCCGCGACAAAATACCTGAATGGGCACTCCGATATCGTGGGCGGCGTTGCCGTAACGCGCGAACCGGAATTGGGTGAGCAGGTTGCGTTCCTGCAAAACGCGGTTGGCGCAATCGCCGGACCTTTCGATTCTTTCCTGGCGCTGAGAGGATTGAAAACTCTGCACCTCAGGATGGAACGCCATTGCTCAAATGCCATGGCGCTTGCGGAATGGCTGGAACAACACCCCGCAGTGGAACGCGTGTTCTACCCGGGCCTGCCCTCGCACCCGCAGCACGAACTGGCCAAACGCCAGATGTCCGCGTTCGGAGGCATGATCACGGTAGGTCTGAAAGGCGGCTTGGAGCAGACCCGGCGCATGCTGGAAAACTGCAAAGTATTTGCGCTCGCCGAAAGCCTGGGCGGTGTCGAAAGCTTAATCGAGCACCCGGCAATTATGACTCACGCCACAATTCCGAAAGCGCAGCGCGAAGCATTGGGAATCACGGACTGCCTCATCCGGCTGAGCGTGGGAGTTGAGGATCTTGAAGATCTGAAAGAGGATCTGGACA
>JAYTGM010000508.1:0-3445 GCA_043733425.1 Terriglobia bacterium | reverse complement strand
CGGCCAGGTCAACTAAATTGATTACCGGTTGGCGATCTGGACCAGTTCCGATTCTTTGCCCGCCGCGGCAGCAGGGGGCGGCCCGGCGATGGTCTGGGGGGCCCGCCAGAAATCCATATAGGAGGTGTAATGTACGCAAGCCACGGTGCAGCGCGGCGCACAAGCTTTTTCAGTGATAAATTCACGCCGTATATCTTCCACCGTGTACTTTTCAAGCGGGATTGCCGGATAGCCCCGTTGCTGTGAGCAGTAATGCACCAGCCCCTCTTCGCACACGTAAAGATAGCGGGCACCGGCGCGGCATTTCCATTTGTTTTCGCGGCCGTAGGCAATATTGTCCTGAAAAAAATTGAGCGCGGCGTAGCTCTTCTTGCCCATTTGTTTCATTTGCAGAAATACCGCCTGCTCGGCTTTGGTAAGAGGCTGCAGTTGGCCGTCATTATCGTGAATAATGCCGATAGTAGACGTGAAGCCCAGCTCCACCGCGCGTTTGCCGACGACCAGCGCATCTTCCGGGTTACGGATTCCGCCGCCCACCACGGAATTGATATTGACGTGAAACTCCGCGTGTTCGGCTAGCATTTGCAGCCGGACATCCAGCGTTTTCAGGCTCTTCTTCGATACCGCGTCAGGCATCACATTATCGATGCTGATCTGCATGTGTTCCAGCCCGGCCTGATTCAGCTTGCGGATACGATCGGCATTCAGCAGGAAGCCGTTCGTGATCATGCCGGAGATCATCCCGTGGTGACGGACGCGGGCGATGAGTGCATCCAGTTCTTTGTGAAGCAGCGGTTCGCCGCCGCTCATGCTGACGATGCTGGTGCCCAAAGCGGCAAGCTTATCAATGCGCTGCAGCATCGCTTCCGTGGGTACCTGATCGGAAAAATCGTCATACTCGTTGCAGTATTCGCAGGCCAGATTACAGCGGCGGGTAGGGATGATGTGCGCCAGAACGGGATGATCCGTTGAGAGAACTCCATCAACCAACATTTTCCATTCGCGCAGGCGACGGCGTGAGCCGGTTACACCTCTCCTGAAACGAGTCTTTAAATCCGCCATATTTCGAGAACGCTTAATTATACCTTTCAGTAGGATGTCAAAATAGTGTGTAGCGATGCGCATCCTTCTTCTGTTAACCGCTCTGGCGGTGCCTGTGGTCGCAGCCGATACAATTGCGGTGCTGCCGTTGTTTAATCATTCAAAAACAGCTGGGTTGAATGCGGCAACGCTGGATTGGATTGGAGAAAGCGCCGCGGAAACGGTTCGGGAGTCTTTGAATTCGGAAGGGATGTTGACGCTTGCGCGTGAAGACCGCGTTGAGGTTTTCCGGCGGCTCAGCATCCGCGCCAACGCGCAACTGACAAAGGCATCGGTCATCAAAGTGGGCGAAGCGCTGGATGCGGGCCAGGTGATTTTTGGGGAATATGAGGTAACGCGGGGCGCCGGCACCGAAAGGAGAATCAGGCTCACGGCACGCTTGATGGATTTGAAAAGGTTTCACGAAGGCGCGGAGTTTGAGCAGACCGGTCCCCTGGAAGATTTGAGTATGCTGGAAACCAAGCTGGCGTGGAACTTCGTGCACGTGTTGAGTCCCCGGTCGACCGTTACCGAAGCTGAATTTTTTCGGTTAAGGCCGCCGGTTCGCATTGATGCGGTGGAATTATATATCCGTGGTCTGCTGGTTGGTTCGGCAGACCAAAAACAGCGCCTGTTTACCCAGGCGGCCACGCTGGACGATCGGTTTTCCCAGCCCGCCTTTCAGTTAGGCCGGATGTACTTTCAGCGCAAAGAATGGAAGACGGCGGCGCACTGGCTGGAGCGCGTGACTCGCGCGGATTCGCATTATTTCGAAGGTTTGTTTCTGCTGGGGCTCTGCCGGTATTACCAGGCGGATTATTTCGATGCCATCAAGCAGTTTCAAACCGTTTCCTTGGAACTTCCTTTGAATGAGGTTTACAACAATCTGGGCGCGGCACAATCCCGCAGGGGCTTGGCGGGTGCTGGAGAGAATCTGAAAAAAGCACTGGAGGGAGACGAGGCAGATCCGGATTATTGGTTCAATACCGGCTATTGGGAATGGAAGACGGCGAACTATTTCGCGGCGGCGGACCATTTCCGCGCGGTACTAGATAGGAGCCCTGGGGACCTGGAAGCAAGCCAGTTTTTGGCGCGTTGTTTACGGAAAGAAGGTCCGAAGCCTGGCGATAAAACCGAAGGCCGTGAGCGCGTGAAGACCACGTTTGAAGAGACGGCTTTCCGGCAACTGCAGGCGGAGATGAAGCCGAAGAAATAGCCGCTATCTCTTTGACCGGGTGACTTTTACTTTGCCGTTGATGGTTTCGGTATCGAGCGCAGTTTTCATATCGCCCTCCATGCTGTCCCCTTCCATGGTGAGAGCAAACTGAACAGGCCCGGCGGTTTCCCCGCTGACGGCTTCGAACCAGATTTTGTTGCCTTCTCTATGGACGTTGCGTATCGGCGTAACTTCGGGGTCTTCAGGACGGCCGATCTTGCCAGAGATCGCGGTGGGTTGCTGATCCAGTTCGATGCGGACCGGGGTGCTGATGGTAGTGCCGCTGCTTTGATCAAGAATATCGATGGTGCCGGTCCACAGACCGGACACGTCGGAACCGGCTGCGATTAAGGCTGAGCAGGAAATGAGAAGTCCGCAAATCACCGAGACACGCTTCAAGTTGAGCTCCTGTAAACGCATTCAGTATAATACTGACTCTCCCCCTATGATTCGCTTATTTGTTGTATCCGCGTTTGCCGGGTTGCTTTGCGCACAAACTCCCACCGCACCGAAAGCCGCCACGAAGAGTGCGCTCAAGACTGCGCCAACCAGCGCCGCAAAGAGTATGGCGAAAAGAGCACCGGTTGCTCACAAAGCCGCCGCGCCCGTTGAGCCCGCCATCCCGCTGCCCGCCGAACCAGGACAGTACGCTATTTTAAACACGACCATGGGCCGCATTGTGGTGAAACTATTTGAGAAAGAAGCGCCCGTTACCGTGGCGAACTTCACGGGTCTGGCACGCGGCACGAAACCTTATACGGACGAGAAAACCCACGCAACGGTGAAGCGCCCTTTTTATAATGGCCTCACCTTCCATCGCGTCATTCCCGGCTTTATGATTCAGGGCGGCGACCCCACGGGGACCGGTATGGGCGGCGGCGGTGTCGCCACTATTCCAGATGAGTTTGTGGACACTCTCAAATTCGATCAGCCCGGCAAGCTGGCGATGGCGAACGTCGGCCGGCCGCATACCGGAAGCTGCCAGTTCTTCATCACGGATGGCACGCCAGAGTATCTGAATGGTAAGCACACCATCTTCGGCCAGGTGGTGGAAGGGCAGGATGTGGTTAAGGCAATCTCCACAGTCGCCAAGAATGCGGAGGATAAGCCGGATACTCCGGTCGTGATCAAGACTTTGCTGATCCGCCG
>JAYTGM010000507.1:0-3452 GCA_043733425.1 Terriglobia bacterium | reverse complement strand
TTGCGGATTCCCAGGAAAGAAAGATACTGGCTTACGATTTGGATGAGGCCGGAAATGCCTCTCGTGAGCGGTTATTCATCAAAGATATCGATGGCTCGCCTGACGGCTTGCGCGTAGCGGCAAACGGCAATCTGTACATCGCGTGCCGGGGTATTGCAATCTACACGCCAGCCGGTAAATTTATCAGCATGATGGAATTCCCGGAAACTCCGGCCAATTGTGCCTTCGGCGATGCAGACTTGAAGACTTTGTATGTAACGGCCCGGACTTCGGTGTACCGCGTTCGTATCCCAGATCAAGGCTCTTTGCAATACTGATCACCACGGCAACGGAGAACTCTCATTGCACAATAAACTTCAAATCTCAGGTTTCATTTGTTCTTTTCTGTGCCTATCTTTGCTCCCCTTGGAAGCTGCGCAGCAGGTCGCGGTTCTCAACGATTCGGGCTCGCAATCACCTGCTGCTCATGGCGTCTCGGTATTGCTTGACTCTCTCCGAGCGAAGGGTCTTGAAATCACAAACACTTCTGCCGGCGCGGATTACCAAATCATAGTCGGTGGAAACGCCGCGGAAACAGCGGTTCGCACCATGAAAGGAAACAACATTGCGCTTCCGAAGACGCCGGAAGCTCTCTCCGTCTGGCGCGGTCAGATTGGGGCTAAGCCGGCTATCGTCCTGGCGGGCGGCGATTCCCGGGGGTTGATGTACGCCGCTCTTGATACGGCAGAAAAGATTTCCGCTTCCCCCGTCGCCAACCCATTTCAATTCGTTACTGAAATTTCCGAAACACCGTACATCGCCGAGCGCGGTATCTCGACCTACACCATGCAGCGCGCTTACTTCGAACAGCGGCTCTATGACGAAACTTATTGGACCCGCTACTTCAATATGCTTGCGGCTGATCGCGTAAATAGCTTCGTCGTGATCTTTGGCTACGAAGACGGCGGGTTCATGGCCCCGCTATATCCTTATTTCTTTAACACGCCCGGTTTTGCAGGTGTGGAGATGGTGGGGATCACGGCCGCGCAGCAAGCGAGAAATACCGCTGCCTTCAAAGCCTTGATCCGGATCGCGCATGAGCGCGGCATTGAGGTGACGGCCGGAATCTGGGACCACATTTACCGCGGAGGCGTGCAGGCGGGTGGCATTCCAGGCGCTTCGGACAACGCGGGAAAGCGCGTTCCCGGTCTCGTTTACGGTGTTACTACCGAGAACTTGTCTGCATACACCAAGGCGGCTCTGCACGCTTTCGTTGAAATATTTCCCGAAATTGACGCGATCCAATTCCGTATGCATGACGAATCCGGACTGAAGCATGAGGAAATGCAGGCTTTCTGGCATGATGTTTTCTCTGCTATCAAGCGCGACCACCCGGGCATGCGACTCGACCTGCGTGCAAAAGAGCTTCCGGATAGTGTCATCAATGATGCTGTGGACCTGGGTCTTAAGGCCCGCGTTTCCACCAAGTACTGGATGGAGCAGATGGGCATGCCTTTCCATCCGACTCACATCAACACCCAAAACCAGAAGGAGCGCCGTCATGGCTATGCCGATCTGCTGCGGTATCCGCAGCGATATCGCATTCATTGGCAACTCTGGAATGGTGGCACCACCCGCCTCCTGCTGTGGGGGGATCCTGAATATGTTCGCCGCTTTGCGTCCAGTGTACGGCTCTATGACGGGAACAGCTTCGAGGTAAATGAGATGCTCGCCACCAAGATGCTGGGCGAGCCGCAAGACGAACCCCCCCTCGAAATTTTAAATCCCAAGTATCGTTATTATGATTACGAGTTCGAAAGGTACTGGCACTTTTATCGTGTCTGGGGCCGCCTGACTTACAATCCCAACGCCGAGCCGGCAGTCTGGACACGTGAGTTCGAAATGCGCTTCGGTCCCGTGGCAGGGCCGCACCTGGAAAAGGGTCTACATCTCGCCAGCAACGTGTTGCCGCGTATCGTGGCCTCGAGCTACCTGTACCAAAATTTTCCGACTACGCGTGGTTGGGCAGAGATGAACCGCCAGGGCAACTTGCCGCAATATGCCAACGAAGACGGCAGCGATATCCAGCAGTTCATGAACGTGCGGGAAGAAGCCAGGAGCATTCTCGCTGGCACGAATACGGCAATGCGACGCCCCGAGGAAACCAGCCGTTGGTTCGCGAATACCGCGGATGCGATCCTGGCTGAGGTGGCGCAAGCGGAAAAGACAATCGACAATCGGTCCGCCAATGAATTTCTATCCACCACGACGGACCTGAAGATTCTTGCTGGACTGTCCCGCTATCACTCTTGGCGGCTCCTGGCAGGCGTCAGTTACAACCTCTATAAACAGTCGGGAGATGTTGGTTCCTTTGATGACGCGATCGCTTCGGAACGGCACGCGATGGAGTCCTGGAAAGAAATGGTAAAAGCCGCTGGTGACGTCTACAGCAAGAATCTGGCTTTCGGTGTTCACGCTGTGGGGTTCAGCCGCCATTGGGAAGAGGAGTATGTGCTCGTCGCACGAGATTTCGAGAAACTGCTGGCAGAGCGTGTTGCAGTAGCCGGAAAAGTGGAGTCTCGACATGCTAAGCCAATTTCTGTAATTCTTAAGCCGCCGGTTGCTGACTTATCTTCAGCGAAGCAGGCTTACCCCGGTCGCGATTTCGTAGTATCTGCACGGATAACCGCTCCTCTGGCCACGAAATCTGTTCGCCTCAGATATCGGCACGTGAATCAGGTGGAAGACTATCAAGTGGCGGAGATGGCACTCGACTCCAAAACAGGAACCTACATCGGGCATATCCCAGCTTCATTTGTCGATCCCAAATGGGACTTGATGTATTTTGTGGAAGCAATCGGAAGTAATGGAGCGGGCCGCATGTACCCGGATCTGGAAGTGGAGACTCCCTACGTGCTAGTCACAACCCGGAGATGAAGCGATCCGCTTTCCAGGGGAACAGGATTCGTGCCAGAGCAACGATAGCGCAGCTTCTACGTGGTTGAGGAGGGTACCACCCGTGGCGGGCACATCGGCTGTGGCACACGGCGATTCGCAGTGGGTGCAGATCACGAGAACGTCTTCGTTCTTGGGCCGACCAGCGTAGGAAAAAGTTTCATCGCCTGCGCGCTGACACAGAAGGCGTGCCACGATGGATACCCTGCCTTCTACACAAGGGGAGCGTCGTGACTTCTGGGAGATTTGGGAGGACCGTTATCAGGTCCGCTCGCTGATTCTCACGTCGCAGTTGCCCTTAAAGCGTAAGCGTCCGGTCTAGACCGTCTTGACAGGCTCAGGCAACACGTAGTTTGGCCATGCGTTCATGACGAAACTGATCGCGTATGTGGGCCAGGAAATACTTACCGCGGGATTCGGCATTTAGAAAGTGTTGGTAGTCCTTGCCGGAGAAGTCGAAGTAGCGGTATACGTCGCCGGTGCGGAAGCGGAGATAGAGGATCTGCTTCTCCGCGTCG
>JAYTGM010000506.1:0-3457 GCA_043733425.1 Terriglobia bacterium | reverse complement strand
CGTCTTTGTAACGATCCTGCTGGTTACGGGCGAACAGGACCTTGCCGGAATCGCCGGGCTTTGCGAGATCGATCTGAATGGTGCGGACCCAGCGCTTGTTGCGTTCGTAATCTTCGACCAGGGCGAGGCCGTTCTTCTCCAGGGACTGAAAGCCGCGGAAACGCTGCTCGGTTTCGAAAACTTCCTTAGGCTGGGCGGTGAAGGGAGCACCGAGCAAGACGATGCGATCGCGATGAGGGACCTTTTCTTTGGGATTGCCGCCGTCCATTGCTTCGGCCCAGATCAGGGAGGCATCTTCATTCGGGAGCCACTGATAGGAGCGCGGGCCGGTGCGGACGCCATCGATGGGAACGCGGTCGGCGAGGGGGAGACTGGCGACGGAATATTCTTTTGCGCCCGAGCGGTTCCAGACTTCGATATCGACGGGAAAATCGTAAACGGGGTGAAGGAAGGAGAAGGGGCGGTGAACGCGGGCAACCATCAGGTGAATGCCGTCGGGGGAGACCTGGGCGGTTTCGAAGATGGCGGGCTTGCCGAGCGAGGTGGCTTTGAGGGTCGCGGCGTCAACGGTGGCGAGCTGAGCGGTGGCGTAGTATTCGAACAGATCTTCGTCATGCGGATTTTGGAGCATGTCCTCATAGGTGCGGACGGGGCCGGCGCGGCCGGAGCTCTCCTGGACGTGGGGACCTTCGGGGACATTGGATTCGGGGGGAGCGGCGCCGCGGTTCGGGGGAACCATGCGGATGAGTATCGTTTTGTTATCGCCCAGCCATTCAACGGCGCTTGCAACGGCGGCCCGTGGCCCGAAACCGGCGGCGCGCACGCCATTGAGCTGGATACCGGGGGCCTTGCGTGCTTCGCCAGTAGCGGTAGTGGCAATCCAGAGGTCGATTCCGCGGTCGGTTGTGTTGGTGAAGGCGAAGTGCGTACCGTCTGGCGACCAGGAGGGGGCACCGAGTTTGACTTGAGTGGGTAGCTTGAGCGGGATGGTGCTGCCGTCGGAAAGGCGCTTCAGTTCGAAGGAGGTGAAGTTGGGGGCGAGGTGGAGCCCGTTGGTGTTCGGATCAAGGCGCAGACCGGCGAGGCGGAGCATGGGTTGCGAGACTTCGGTGATGGAAGGGTAGCTGACGGCCTGCATCAGGATCACGTAGTCGCGGGCGGGGCTGACGGAGAGGAGGGGAGTGGGTTTGGCGGTGAGGACGTCGAGAACTTCTTTGGGCGGTTTCTGGTAAGGGGTACCGCCGAAGCAGGGGAGGACGGAGGCGAATAGCGTGAGCGGAAGCAGGGAGCGCTGCATATATCAGGGGATTGTAGCGCTCCGTTGAGGTCGGTGCACAGCGGGATGTCTCACGGGTTACCGGCTACACGGGCCCTATTGAAGATAACCTGCTGCGGAGGCTAGCTCTCGATAGGAAAACCCTGGTGGCGCGTTTAGCGAGTTTATTCGGAACGGTTAACCTTAGAACCAGAGGGCATTACTTGGATGGGAGATGAACTCTACGATCGGCCCGCACCCAAGTTTTCTTGATACCAACTGAGCTGGTTTACGCGTTTCCAGTAGAGGCTTCGCGCAAGTCTGCATTGGACGCCCTGTGTGCGGCGGAAAAAGCCGGGGCGAAGCGGTTTTATACGAGGATCTTTCTCACGGGCAGAAAGTCCTGGGCGTGGAAGTTGTCAATCCGTTTCTTTCGTGTTAACTTGAGGAGTTCCCAAATTTAGGGCTCAGTGGGAGGCTTGCGCGTTTTGTGCGCCGGGCCGTTCGCACCAATGAGGATGAATGCGCAAACCAGGTAAACAATACACATCCGCGGTCAATCAGGTTGAGACTCGTTCGTATGAGCTCCCCGAAGCAGTAGCCCTCCTTAAGAAGATAAAGTTCGCCAAGTTCGATGAGACGGTGGAAGTCCACCTGCGTCTCGGTGTCGATCCGAAGCATGCCGACCAGATGGTCCGCGGCACGGTGGTGATGCCGAACGGGCTTGGTAAAGATAAAAAAGTGCTGGTAATTGCGTCGGGCGACAAGATTCGCGAAGCGCAGGAAGCCGGTGCCGATTATTTCGGCGGCGAAGAGATGGTGAATAAGATTCAGTCGGAAGGCTGGGTAGATTACGATGCCATGATCGCGACGCCGGACATGATGCGTTCGGTCGGTAAGTTGGGCAAAGTGCTCGGCCCGCGCGGACTGATGCCGAATCCAAAGACCGGTACGGTAACGGTGGATGTGGCCAAAGCGATTAGGGAAATTAAGGCCGGCAAAGTGGAATTTCGTGTTGATAAGACGGGGATTATTCACGCTCCGGTGGGGAAGCTGAGCTTTGCGCCGGAGAAACTGGTGGAAAATGCCTCCACTTTGATTCAGGCGGTTCTGAAAGCGAAGCCGGCGGCTGCGAAGGGCAAGTATGTGAAGAGCGCGACTATGTGCTCGACGATGAGCCCAGGCATTGCGTTGGAAGTTGTGGAAGCGAAGCAGAGCCAGTAAGGAATTTCCGTCATGAAGAAAAAATCTGATAAAGAGAAAGACCTCGCTGCGCTCAAGCTAGAATTCGCGAAAGCGGAAAATCTGTTTGTGACCGGTTACGAGAAGATCAAAGTTTCGCAGGACAACGATTTGCGGAAAGCGGTTCGCGATTCGGGATCGAAGTACCGCGTGGTGAAAAACAATCTTGCCGAACTGGCGAGCGAAGGTACCCCGGCGGAGCAGGTGATGAAGGGCCTCCGCGGAATGACCTCGATCGCTTATACGTTTGACGATCCGGTTGCGCTGGCAAAGGCGCTGACCGCTTACGCGAAGGTCAATCCGGTCTTTACTTTTAAAGCTGGGATTGTTCAGGGCCGCGTGATTGATGTTAAGGCGATCAACGATCTTGCCAATCTGCCCTCGAAGGAAGAAATTTACGCGAAGTTGATGTTCCTGCTCAATGCTCCCGCGCAGCGTCTTGCGGGTACGTTGAATGCAGTTGGCCGGAGTCTGGCGATTGTCGTCGATCAGGCCGTGAAAGAAAACAAGTTTCAGGCATAAGTAAGCGCAGAAGAGATCAGAACAGGAAGATTGAAGGAATCAAGCCATGGCGGATACAAAAGCAATTCTCGAACAGATTAAGACCCTCACCCTGCTTGAAGCAGCGCAGTTGGTGAAGGAAATGGAAGAGGCGTTTGGCGTCTCAGCAGCAGCAGCGGCCCCGGCAGCTTCGGCAGGCGGCGGTGCGGCAGCAGCAGCTCCGGCGGTGGAAGAGAAGACCGAATTTACGGTTGTTCTGACGGCTGCGGGCGCAAACAAAATTAATGTCATTAAGGCAGTTCGCGAAGTGACTAGCCTGGGCCTGAAAGAAGCCAAGGATCTGGTGGATGGCGCGCCTAAGCCTGTGAAGGAAGGCGTGAGCAAGGAAGAAGCCGAGACGATCAAGAAGAAGTTCGTTGACGCTGGTGCCACCGTCGAAGTCAAGTAGCTGGTAGTTTC
>JAYTGM010000505.1:0-9356 GCA_043733425.1 Terriglobia bacterium | reverse complement strand
TTCCGGCAAAGAAAATTCCGTACTTTAAGCCCAGCAAGGAATTGAAAGACGTGGTGAACCATTCACCTGCGGGTGCGGAATCTGCGCTCCACGGGCTTGACACCGAAAAATCGCCGATGCCGACCGTTTAATTCAGGCGCGCCGAATTCCCCATGGATTACCTCTGGAGCCCGTGGCGATACTGCTATATCACCGGCCCGAAAACGGAACAGCAGTGCGTATTCTGCGCGATCGCGGCATCCACGGAAGATGAATCAAATCTGGTGGTTTACCGGGGCAAACTGAATTTTATTGTTCTGAACCGCTTTCCTTATTCCACAGGCCACTTGATGATTGTTCCTTACGCGCATGTTGCCGCGCTGGGTGAAACCGGGGAGGAAACCACCTCTGAAATGATGCTTCTGATGAGGCGCTCTGAAGTTTTGTTGGAGAAGGTGTATCATCCTGGGGGGCTAAATATGGGAATGAACCTGGGAGCGAGTGCGGGAGCAGGTGTTGTGGGACACCTTCACATGCACGTTCTACCCCGCTGGACTGGCGACGCGAACTTCATGACCACCGTGGCGGAAACGCGCGTTCTGCCCGAAGAACTTGAAACTACTTATAAAAAGTTGAGAATCGAATGCGCGCAGTGGTAGCGGAGTTTCTGGGCACTCTGGTGCTGATGATGTTCGGGACCGGCGTGGTGGCTATGACAGTGCTGTTCGGCAAGGGCTTGCCCGGCGAAGTGGTGAATGGCGGGTATACGAACATCACCATCGCATGGGGAATTGCGGTGACGATGGGAATTTATGTTTCTTCGAAATGGTCTGGGGCGCATTTGAATCCCGCCGTGACGGTGAGTTTGGCCGTGTTCCGCGGCTTTCCATGGCGCAATGTGGTGCCTTACATTCTGGCTCAGGTGGCAGGTGCGTTCTGTGCCGCGGCACTGGTTTTTTGGAACTACCGGCCTGCCTTTCAGGCGTTCGACCCCGGCCTTGAGAAGACTGCGGGGGTGTTCACCACTTTTCCCGCGTTTCCGGAGCAACTGAGCGCGGGGTTGCTGGATCAGGTGTTGGGAACGGCGCTATTGATGTTCATGATCCTAGCGATTGGGGAACACGCAACGGAGCTGGGGCCAATCCTGGTGGGCTTGTTGGTGATTGTGATTGGGATGGCGTTTGGCGGCATGCATGGCTATGCCATCAACCCTGCGCGCGATTTCGGGCCGCGTTTATTTACCGTAATTGCGGGTTTTCAGAACAATGGGCTCTCAAGCGGTGCCCCGGTCTTCTGGGTTCCGATTGTCGGGCCGATTCTGGGTGGGGTGATCGGGTCTGCCGTATTTGAATTTAGTTTGGGGACCCGCGCGGCTAAAGCAGCGCGGGTTTAGCACAAGTCTTCTACTGGAAGGCTTTCCACGCGGCCAAATTCGCGGACATTGTTGGTCACAACCGTAAGTTTCAGCGCGAGCGCGTGGGCGGCAATGAGAAGATCGAGCGACCCGAGGGGATTGCCCTGTAATTCGAGAGTCTTTCGGATGTGGCCGTATCGATGGGCTATTTCCGGGAAGATCGGCAGAACGGGAATGGCTTCTACCAAGCGATTCAAAGTCCGGATATTTGGAACCACACGCTTTGTCTTGTGCGCTCCGAACATAAGTTCGCAATAAGAAAACCACGGACATGGCAGCATCCCCTTCGGCAAGGGTTTCCAGCCTTTCGTGCAGAAGCGGGTGGTTCTTCTTAGCGATGAAGATACATACGTTGGTATCGAAGAGATATTTCACAGAAACGGTTCGCGGTCTTCCTGGGTGCCTTGTTCACGCCCGGCCCCTAAGAAAGCTTCGCTCATGGCGGGGATTGCGGCCAAAGCCTCAGCCAGAGTACGGGATGCCTTTCGCTTACGGAGGATGAGTTCATCGCCCCGCTGAAGAATCTCAACTTCTTTCGCATCGATTCTAAATTCCCGGGGAATCCGTACGGCTTGCGAGTTCCCGCTGCGAAAGACTTTGGTGAGGCACATGGGGTAAATAGATACGTGGTGTGTCTACGGCGTCCACTAGGGGGCTGAGGAGTTCGTAGGATTTAACGCGCGCTTGATGGCTATGAAGAATGTTCACAAGGAAAACCTCATCGGCACCGTAGGACTGCGCGACCAATTCAATTTCGGATCGCAGTTTTGCAGGGCTACCTGTCAGGAATCGCCGATTCGCGGCTAGCATTTCCGGGGCAAGCTGCTGCTCCGCGAAGAACTTTTCCGCGTGTTCCACGGTGGGAATGGCAATCAAGCGGCCGCGCATCATCATGGCGAGCGTCATTCGCACGCTGAGTGAAAGGCGCATGGCTTCTACGTCCGTCTCGGCGCAGATTGCCCAGAGGGCGACAGAGGTATGAGGATGGGCCAGAGTTTTTGAAGGCTGAAAGCGCTCCCTGTAGATGCGCGTGAACCCGACACCTTCGGCATTGATGAAATCGGCAAAAACGTAGGGGAGACCGCGTTCGGCGGCCCAGATGGCGCTTTGCGGGGAGGAGCCCAGGATGGAAATTTCAGGGGCTCCGGGGTTTGAGTTGTAGCGGAGCAGTTCATCGAGCTGATCGGGGAAGTCGTCTGGCGGCGCCTGGCGGCGGTCCCGTTGAAGCATGCGGGCTACATTGGGGCTGGTTCCGGCGGCGCGCCCCACGCCGAGGTCGATCCGGCCAGGGTAAAGAGCTGATAACATCGCGAAAGTTTCCGCTACTTTTAGCGGGCTGTAATGAGGAAGCATAATGCCGCCCGAACCGACGCGAATGGTGGAGGTGGCCGCGGCAACCGGGCCTATTAAGACCTCAGGGCTGTTTGATGCTAAGCCGGGCGTCCCGTGATGTTCCGCGATCCAGAAGCGGCGGTAGCCGAATCGCTCGGCCTGTTGCGCCAGATCGATGCTGTTTCGGAGTGCATCGCCCGCAGTCAAGCCCTCCGGGATGGGCGATTGATCCAGTACGCTGAATTGAAGCGGTTTGCTCACAGATATTAGAGTGCCTGTGCGGGTTCCACGATTCGTTGCGGTATACTTGAAAATCCGGATCGACGTGCCATGTTGCTCAGCATTCAGAAATTAGAACTCAAAAAGATCCGGTTCGACGAGACTTATGCGCCCGGCCGGCTGGATTGGTCGGAATCAGGGATTCGGCAGACCACGCCTTTGCACGCGGTGGGCGAGGCCGAATTGCTGGAAGAGACGGATGGAGAGGTTAGAGTAAAGGGCAGGTTGACGGTTTCCGTGGAAGCGGATTGCGACAGGTGCCTTGGTTTAGCGCAGCTTTCGCTGGACAGGAACTTTGACCTGTTTTATCAGCCGAATTCAGCGGTGGAACCGGTGGACGAGATCGCCATCAGTGAGGGCGAGACGGAAATCGGATTCTATAAGGGTGCTGGGATTGAGCTTGAAGAGGTTTTGCAGGAGCAGGTTCTACTGATGTTGCCGATGCATAAGCTATGCGGCGAGGAATGCCGGGGCCTTTGCCCGGTGTGCGGCAGGAACCGGAACGAGAGCGATTGCGATTGCAGGGAAACTCCGGCGGACGATCGCTGGAGCGGTTTAAAGCAGTTTGAAGTAAATTGATTAAAAAGCTAGAAGCGAGAAGCGATGCCGAATCCAAAACGTAGACATTCCGCAGCACGTACCGGGAAGCGCCGGGCGCATGATGCATTGAAAAAAGTGGGTCTCTCTGAGTGCCCGAACTGCCATGAGACCAAATTGCCTCACCGCGTTTGCCCGAATTGCGGACAGTATAAGGGCCGCGAAGTGATCGAAGTCGCCGCACAGTAAGTTGCGGGACGGTTGCTATAGAAGTCCCCGCCAAGGTTTTCTCCGATGCTGACGATTGCATTGGACGCTCTTGGCGGAGACGACGCTCCAAAGCCTGAGGTGGCGGGGGCGGTTCAGGCTGCGAAGACACTAAGCGTCAAAATCAAGCTGGTCGGCGATCGCGAAACTGTTGCGAACGAACTTCGGAAGCACGCCGGCTATGCCAGCTTGCCGATCGAAATTGTTCACGCATCCGAACGCATCACCATGGAAGACAGCCCCGCAAAAGCGGCGCGGTCAAAAAAAGATAGTTCCGTCCATGTAGCTTCGCGTCTGGTGGCTTCCGGTGAAGCGCACGGGTTCGTTTCGGCGGGAAACACCGGGGCGTGCATGGCCATTGCAAAGATGGTGCTGGGCAAGATTCGCGGCGTTTACCGCCCGGCATTATCCGGTGTACTCCCCACGTTGACGGGCCGCCCGGTAGTGCTGGTGGATGTGGGTGCGAACGTGGATTGTTCCCCTGAAATGCTGGTGCAATTCGCGGTGATGGGTGAATTATATTCGCGCGTGGTGCTGAAGGTTGAGAAACCACGCGTTGGCCTGCTGTCCATCGGGGAAGAAGAGCACAAGGGAAATGTACTGACCCGTTCGGCAACCCCGCTGTTGAAGGATCTGCCTATTGAATTTATTGGGAATGTGGAAGGGCGGGATATCTACGCCGGCAACACGGACGTGATTGTTTGCGATGGCTTTGTGGGCAATGTTGCGCTGAAAGTGAGCGAGGGCGTGGCGGCGATGATCAAGAGCCTGCTGCAGGATTCTTTGCGGACCAGCCTTGTGCGAAAGGCCGGATATCTTCTTTCCCAAGGTGCCTATCGCGATGTAACGAAACGGATTGATTATTCCGAATATGGCGGCGCGGCACTTTTGGGTGTGCAGGGCGTGGCGATAGTCTGCCACGGGCGGAGCGATGCGAACGCGATCATGAACGCGATTCGAGTGGCCCGCGATTTTTCCACGGGAAATATAAACCAGCAGATTGAGCAGACTTTAGCCGCGGCGCAAAGCATTCCGGCTCGGGCTGCATCTACTGTTAAGTGAGCCGCCGAACTATGAAACTTGCCTCTGTGCTGTTTTTTGCCGCAACCGCCACGGGTTGGGGGCAAACCGGCGGCACGGGCCACGTGAAGTGGAGCTTGGAATTTTCGCCTGCGCAGGCGAAGCCTGGGTCGCAAGTGGTGGGGAAACTAACGGCCAGGATCGATTCGGGATGGCACTTATATTCTCTTTCCACCCCGCCGCCGCCTATTCCCACCACCATCCAGATTGAGAATCAGCCTGCTATCGAAGGCATGCATGTATTTCAGCCGAAGCCGATTCGCAAACACGATCCGAACTTCGATGCCGATACGGAGACCTTTGAGGGCGAACCGGTTTTTTACCTGAAGGCGTTGGTAAAGAAGGACGCAGTTGCAGGGGTGAACCAAGTGGCGGTAAGGGTTCGTTATCAGGTTTGTAGCGCGACTTCATGCATTCCGCCGAAATCGTACGACATACCGTCGATACTCACCGTGGATGCGAATGCAGCCGGTGCCGCAATGGCGGTTCCCGCAGGCTACAGCGAACCCAAGGCACCTTCTTTGGCCAAGAGTGTGGCGGGCGATGACCGTTCGCTAGCGGGATTTCTGCTGCTGGCATTCGGCTTTGGGTTAGCGGCCATTTTCACCCCGTGCGTTTTTCCCATGATTCCCATCACCATGTCGTTTTTTCTGAATCAGGAGAATGCGACGCGGCGGCAGACTTTGACGCAAGCGGGGTTGTTTTGCGCGGGAATTGTGGTGCTGTTTGCCGGGCTGGGGTTACTGACTACCTCTTTGCTGGGTCCCTTTGGGGTGGTGCAGTTGGGCTCAAACCCATGGGTAAACGGTGTCATCTGCCTCATCTTTCTGGTGTTTGGACTGAGCTTATTAGGCGCGTTTGAGATTACCATTCCCTCCGCGGTTTTGACGAAGCTGAACAGTGCATCGCAGGGCGGCGGCACGCTGGGAACTCTGCTGATGGGGTTGACGTTCTCGCTGGCGAGTTTTGCGTGCGTGGGTCCATTTGTCGGAACACTTCTGGCAGCGTCGGCGCAGGGCGGCGGTTCGCGTCCAGCTTTGGGGATGATTGCTTTTGCAACGGGTTTGGCTCTGCCTTTTTTTCTGCTTGCGCTGTTCCCTGCCTACCTGAAGAAATTACCGCGCAGTGGCGGCTGGCTGGGTCGGGTGAAAGTTGTAATGGGCTTCGTAATTCTGGCCGCTATGCTGAAGTACCTGTCGAGTATCGATCAGGTATTGCAGTGGGGAGTTCTGACACGCGAGCGGTTTCTGGCCGCTTGGATTGTGTTATTCGTGGCAGCCGCGCTTTATTTACTGGGTTTCCTGCGATTGGAAGGCGTAAGCAAAGACGAGCCTTTATCGCTGGGACGGTTACTTACGGGAGTGGCATTCGCTATCTTTGCCGTGTCGCTTGTGCCGGGAATGTTCGGAGGGAAGCTGGGCGATCTGGATGCTTATGTTCCGGTGGCAACGGCAGGTTCCCCGGGTTCAGGCGGAGCGGCGGAAGCGGTTTGGATGAAGAACGATTTGGCGGGAGCTCTTGCCAAGGCCAAGGCTGAAGGAAAGCGAGTGCTGGTGAATTTCACGGGCTATGCGTGCACCAATTGCCACTGGATGAAGGCGAACATGTTTACCCGCCCAGAGATTGCGGGCCTGCTGAAAAACTTCGTGCTGGTGGATCTGTATACGGACGGGAACGACGCGGCATCGCAGGAAAATCAGAAGCTGGAAGAATCGAAATTCGGAACCATCGCCATTCCTTTTTATGTGATTTACAACTCGGATGGCACCGTGGTAGCGAATTATCCCGAATTGACTCGGGACACGAATCAGTATGCGGCGTTCTTAAATACCGCTTCTGTGCGAGCCGTCTCAGCCGCGATTGTGCCAGGTGCATCACCAGCCGGTACAAGTTTAGAATCGTTGCCATTGACGGCTCTGGCGGGTGCGCCGTTCGATCGCGCGTCTTTGACTGGCAAAGTGGTAATTGCAGATTTCTGGGCAACCTGGTGCGTGCCCTGCCGCAAAGAGATTCCTGAGTTTAATCAGCTCAGCAAGAAACTGGCGGCAAAGGGAATTGTGATTCTCGGTATCGCCATGGATGAAGAAGGCGCAACTCTAGTGGCGCCTTTTTTGAAAGATTTTCCCATGAAATACCCGGTATTGTTGGGCGCACAGAGCATTAATGAACAGCTTCCGATCACCCAGTTGCCTACTACCGTGATCTACGACAAGACTGGAAAGCCGTCCGCGCGCTTTGAGGGTTTGAGCAATGTGGAGGAAATCGGCCACAAGGCTGAACTTCTAGCCGCCCAGTAAACATCTCTAGTGCGAGTGGGGATTACGGCTTAACCGTTGACCTACGATATCCAGTCCTGTATCGACGTGAGCTTCCTTAGTCCACGCCGTGGATTTGAACTTGTAATCGGTAAGAAACCAGAGCACCAGGATTCCGAAGCTGAGGCCGTAAAACAGATGGCGCTCGTTCGGCAGATGGCTGAAGCCGAAAGCCAGGGGAATGAAGGGAAAGGCCAAGCCCATCAGGAATTCAATCATTCCATGGACCGGGAACGGGATTAGCTTGATCATGCCTAAAGGTGTATTCGACAGCGCCGTCACCAGCAGATGAACCGCGCAAACGGCCCACAGAATCCAGCTCGCCGGGCCTTCCATACCGAACATAATCGGTGACAGTGCAAGAAAGATGATTAAGTATACGTCGAAGAGGCTGTGCGCTTTTGGAGTGAGTTGTCCCATCGAATCCCATCATAAGGTATGACCGGCGCATCTAAATAATTAGACTAATTTTATGCAGCCCAACGCAGCGCGGCACCGTGTAGTGATTATTGGAGCAGGTTTCGGAGGCTTGAACGCGGCCAAGGCACTTCGAAATGCGGAGGCCGATGTCACGGTGATTGACCGGCGCAACTTCCATTTGTTCCAGCCGCTGCTTTACCAGGTGGCCACCGGATCGCTTTCTCCGGGTGAAATTGCGGCACCCATCAGAGCCGTGTTGAGCAAAAACAGGAACACGCAGGTACTGCTGGGCGACGTGACCGCAATCGATGCAGCCGCCAAAACACTGCTGCTGGCTGACGGTGCCACTATTCCGTACGACACGCTGATTGTCGGTACCGGCTCAACCGACAACTATTTCGCCCATCCGGAATGGGCCGCGCTGGCTCCGGGATTAAAAGGAATTGAGAACGCAACCGAGATCCGCAGGCGCATCCTGATGGCCTTCGAGAATGCGGAGCGGGCTACCAATGCCGAACGCCGCAAGGCGTATTTAACGTTCGTGGTGATTGGCGGAGGTGCCACGGGAACGGAAATGTCTGGCGCGATTTCTGAAATTGCGCGCGACATTGTGGTTCACGATTTCAGGTCCATCAACACACGGGAAGCGGAAGTGATTATGGTGGAAGCCTCACCGCGGGTGCTGAATTCGTATCCGGAAGACCTTTCAAAGAGCGCCGAGGACCAGTTGCACAAGCTGGGCGTGAAGACACTGCTCCACACCATGGTGACCGCAATCGACGAGAACGGTGTTTCCGTGAAGTGCGGCGATCAGGAAGACCAAATTGTAGCCAAAACGGTGATTTGGGCCGCGGGTGTGAAAGCGTCACCGCTCGGTAAGCTGCTGGGCGAACAGACGGGGGTGGTGGTGGACAAAAGCGGGCGCGTTGTAGTGGAGCCCGATTTAACACTGCGCGGCCATCCGGAAATTCTGGTGATCGGTGACCTGGCGAGCTTTTCTCACCAGACGGGCAAGCCGCTGCCTGGCGTAGCGCAGGTAGGAATCCAGATGGGCACCTACGCGGCAAAGCTGGTGAAATCGCGGCTGAATCAGGAAACGATCAAGCCGTTTCACTATTGGGATAAAGGCAACATGGCCACGATTGGAAAAGCAGCTGCCGTGGCACAGATTGGCCCGCTCCATTTTGGGGGATTGTTCGCATGGCTACTCTGGCTTTTCATTCATCTGATGTATCTGGTGGGCTTCAGCAATCGCCTGACGGTGCTGATTGAATGGTTTTATAGCTACGTCACCATGAATCGTGGCGCGCGGTTGATTACAGGAGATGCGCAAGACATAAGTCCGGAAAAAGTTGTATCCTGACTGCAATCATGGGTCGTCTTTCAGGTAGCGTTTTAGCGCTGTTGTTACTATGCGGTGCGTGCTTCGGGCAGAACGGATTATCAAGAATTTCGGGGAGCGTGACGGACCCTTCCGGCGCGGTGATTGCCGGTGCCGATGTAACGGCAAGGGATGAGGCCACCGGAATTGTCTACAACCAGAGAACGACGGATGCGGGGCTGTACTCCTTCCCTTCCCTGCCGCTGGGGCCCTATTCCATCACGGTGGAAGCGGCTGGTTTCAAGAAGTACACGCGCTCGGGCAATGTGCTGGAAGTCTCAACACCTCTTGCGGTGAACATCGCGCTTGAGGTGGGTGCTTCAACCGACACCGTCAGCGTGGAAGCATCCGC
>JAYTGM010000504.1:0-3458 GCA_043733425.1 Terriglobia bacterium | reverse complement strand
TCAGCGCCAGCGCACTAAAGCTTACGAAGCACCATCGCGCTGTTCTTACTGCCGAACGCGATGCAATTGGCAAGTGCATACTCAAAATCCAGCTTACGCGCGGTCAGGGGGATGTAATCAAGATCGCACTCCGGGTCCAAGTTCTCCAGGTTCACAGTGGGCGGCGCGATGCCGTCCCGCATGGCAAGCAGAATTGCCGCAATTCCGGCGGCGCCGCACGCGCCTTGTGGATGCCCTATCATGCTCTTGAGCGATGAACCGGGCACGTGAGGCGCGTGGCTATTGAACGCCAGTTTCATTGCGCGGGTTTCAATTTTGTCGTTCAGTTCGGTTGAGGTGCCATGGTAATTGATGTAACCAATGGCCTCTGGTTGAATGCCCGCCTCCGCGATTGCCATTCTGATGGTGCGCGCGGGTTCTTCCCCGCATTCTTCCAAACGAACCCGGTGAAATGCCTCGCAGGTGGAACCATAGCCCACAATTTCGCCGTAAATGTGGGCGCCCCTCGCTTTGGCGTGTTCCATTTCTTCCAGCACAAAAAACCAGGCACCTTCGCCTAAGACAAAACCGTCGCGGTCGCCCGAAAAAGGCCGCGATGCGCGTTCCGGTTCAGCATTCCAGCTGGTGGTTAGAATGCGCATCAGCATAAAACCCCGCAAGATCAGAGGCGCAATAGGCGCATCGACGCCGCCTGTCAGCATGGTATCCAGCATTCCCGCTTGAATATTGCGGTAGGCATACCCGATCGCGTCGGTGGATGATGTACAACCGGTGGAGACAATGTGGCTCATGCCTCGAAACCCGAAGCGCATGGAAATCTCGCTTGATAAGGTGCCGATGGTTCCCGTGGGGATGGTATAAACGCTGCACTGTTTAATCAGACCCGCGTAAAAAAGGCGGTACTGTTCCTCTGAAAACTCCTGGCTACCGCCGCCAGAGCCAACGATTACACCAATTCCGCGCTGTTCTTCTCGGGACATGGATTTCCAATCCAACCCCGCATCCTGTAACGATTCGGCCGCGGCAGCAGCACCCAGCGGCACAACCCGTGAAACATGGGGGCGGTCTTTCGGCTCTACCCACAGGCTTTCGTCAAATCCCTTCACTTCTCCCGCAATCTGAACGGCATGGCCGGAAGGGTCGAAACGCGAAATCCTGCTTATCCCGCTTTGGCCTTGCTTTGTTGCTTTCCAAAAATTCTCTCTCCCGATTCCATTCGGGCTGACCGCCCCGATTCCCGTGATCACAACCCGGCGTTTCATTTATGTTTTTTGCATTTTTAACTACCGTCAGTATAGGCTGATTTACATGACCGCCCTGCCCGGAACCACGCAATGAGCCGAAACACGCGTTATGCGCTGGCTGGTTTGCAAGCAGGAATTTCTGGTGCCATCACCCTACTACTTTGGATGTCACTTGCGTCAAGATTCTTCGGAAAAAGTGTCTGGTGGACAGCCAACCTTTTGAGCAGCGCGTTTTATGGCGAATCGGCCCTGGGTTATGCCTTCGGACGGCACACAATCTCCGGCGCGGCACTGGTGCTATTCATATACGGAACTCTCGGAATCGTCTTCGGCCTTCTCTGGCGCAATCGCTCAGGCGGAGCAGTAATGGTGGCCGCAGCGCTATTCACCGCGGTTTTAGCCTATTACGTTTTGGTTAAATGGGCATTGCGCACGGTGAGCCCGCTCGGCGCTATCTATGCGCCGGAGCGGCAGATCTTTCTGGGTCATTTGCTATTTGGAATGGTGTTAGCAAGGTATCCGCGTTTCCGTGACCGGCTGCTGCCCCAAATCCCGCTAGGAAGCGAGTAGATAAAGCGGCTGGTCAGGCATGATCAAGCCGTTCACGTGCGCGGTTTGAAGCAGGCAGCTTCGGTTTCCAGACCGCCCCTCCACGGAAGTGCGCCCCTGAGCGCGGGTGATCCGGTAGCTTGAGCTGTTCAGGTGAATCGTGATATCTTCCGGTTCGTCCGATTGCCGGGCAACTTCGAACATCTGCTGGGCATTCTTCAGAAAAGCAGTCATACAGACATATCGGATTGAATCCGCGTTGTTTTAATGAATTTTAAAAAGCGATCCGCTTACCTGCAACTACTTCGCTTTCGCCGCGCTCAAGAGATTCGCAAATAACCGGTAGGCTCCGGGCACGCCCGCCGGTAACTCTCGGAACCAGGAGTACGAAGAAAAGATGTAAGCGCCCTTTCCGTAGCGCGTAAACAATGTTCCGCCAGCAAGGCTCTTCTCGTTCGGATCGTGCGTGGCTAGAACTGTTTCGTAGCGCGGGTCCCACTCCGAGGCGAAATACAAGCCCCGCTCCTGAACCCAGCCCTCAAAATCTTTTGCGGTAATGGTATTGGGAGCTCGCAGCAGAGGACTTTTCATGCTTATGAACTCCATGGGTGATTCTTCCACGGTGACGCGGTCGCGCCCGATCTTGAATGGATACGGGCCCATCCTCTCCAATCCAGGCTCAACACGCGGATTAAACCGCCGGTCCTCCACCACGTTGTATTGCACCACCAGGGTGCCTCCGTTGCTGACGTAATCCAGCAGACGGCCTTGATTTGCCAGCAGATCCGCGCGGAGATTATAAGCCCGGACGCCCGTCACAATTGCATCGAAACGTCCCAGGTTGCCGCTCGAAAGATCATCGCGCGTCAATAGAGACACCTCACAGCCCATCTGGCGCAAAGCCTCAGGCACTTCATCGCCCGCGCCCATCACATAGCCCACGCGCTTTGCCAGCACTTCGAGCGGTGCCTTGCGAAGTGAACCAGCTGAGGGAACAATCAGTGTTTGCGGTTCAATGTGAGAGTACGCAATCACCTGCACTCCCGCGCGCACCTCTATGCCGTTCAACCGGGCCATGGCGCGGTAGTGAGAAGGCGCGGCACCAGTTTCAGGGCCAAACTCCAGAGGCGTCACCGCAAAAGTTAGCTCCTGTTGTTCGCCTGTCGCTTTCAACTGAAACTTGCGCGACGCTGGCTCGGCCCGCCAACCGGGGTCCGTTTCCAGCCGCACCTCGCCCTGCGCGGCTCCCACGTTCGATCTCACCTGCACCACCAGCGCCCTTGAATCTTTGTTGGTAAAAACCAGCACCGGGTTCGGTAGATCCACCGCCACAGGGGGTAAAATCGTCAGCGGCCGAATCAACTCGCCCTGCAGCCTGTCTACGTAGCGATAATGCACAGGTCGCAAGAAATGCAATTCCTGGTTGCCAGCTTGAACTGTAAATTCAGCCATCATTGCGGGAACCGGGTCTGGACGCCCGATGAGTAACTGATCATCTATTTTGTACCGGCTGCCTTCAGGCTTTTGCGCCAGCCAAAACGGTTCGGAATAGGCAGCATCCGGGGCGATCGTGATGTCCAGCTTTTTCGCGACTGGCTGGTTGTCCGCAAGCGAAGCTGCGACACTAATCGCCTGGTCCGCCACTGTCGCCCGAACAGAGCCGAT
>JAYTGM010000503.1:0-3483 GCA_043733425.1 Terriglobia bacterium | reverse complement strand
GCACGCCGCGAGTTGCTGGACCGCATCAAAGATATGGAGTATCTGGGCTATGAACTGGAAGCGGCTGAAGGTACGTTCGAGCTGCTGGTGCGGGAAGCCCTGCACCCCGGAGTTAACTTTTTCAACGTGGAGAATTACGAGGTCACCACGAGAGCGGGTTCTTCGACAGCGACGGTGAGCATCACCACGCAGGATGGCGCGCAATCGGCGACGGCGACGGGGCATGGGCCGGTGAATGCGCTGGATCTGTGCCTGCGGAAATGCCTGGCTAACCTTTACCCGCAAATTGCTGAAGTGCGCCTGACGGATTACAAGGTGAGAATTCTGGATTCGAAGAAAGGCACCGCGGCCAAGACTCGCGTGTTGGTGGAATGGTCAGATCATCGCAAGAGCTGGTCCACGGTGGGCGTGTCGGATGACATTATCGAAGCAAGCTGGAACGCGCTATTGGACGCAATCCGTTTGGAATTGATGCGTATTACCGAGAAGGACGATACGGTGGATAAGGCCGTGGAAGACTACTGCTGGGGCGTTTGATTTCACCTGACAGACCCATTGTTATATAACTAAGCGTTAATGATCCGCTCTCTCATTGTTATTCTGATCACACTGCCTCTACTGGCGCAAAATCCTCATCCCACTACCAAGGCCGATGTCGATCGGCTGATGAAGGAGCTCTCGAATTGGGGCCGATGGGGTAAAACGGACCAGATTGGCACCGTAAACCTGATCACGCCGGCGAAGCGCAAACAGGCGGCTGCGCTGGTTACCGAAGGTGTCTCCGTTTCCCTGGCCCGCGATGCCGAGACTGAAAAAGCCGCCGATAACCCGGCGCCGTTCATCCACAAATTTACTTACACCGGAACTAAGCCGCTGGGCCAGTTCGTGCTGGATAACTACGCTGTCGATTATCACGGGCAAGCCCACACTCACATGGATGCGCTCAGCCATATGTTCTATGAGGGCAAGTTCTATAACGGCAATGCGCAGGGCACCGTTACCGACAAAGGCGCGCAACAACTGGCGATCACCAATTTTAAAAACGGAATTTTCTCCCGAGGCATCCTGGTAGATATTCCCAAGCTCAAGGGCCTTCCTTATCTGGAGCCGGAGACGGCAATTTACCCCGAAGACCTTGACGCGTGGGAGAAGAAAACGGGCCTCAAGATTTCGTCCGGCGACATTGTTTTCATCTACACCGGGCGTTGGGCCCGCCGAGCGGCAAAAGGCGCGTGGGATGCCGGGTCACATGCGGCAGGCTTGCACGCCAGTTGCGCGAAATGGTTTAAGCAGCGTGACATTGCCATGATCGGCAGCGATCTGGGAACGGACGTTGCGCCTTCACAAGTGGAGGGCGTGGCCCAGCCTATGCACCAGCTTTTTCTGATTGCGATGGGCACTCCTATTTTCGACAACTGCGACCTGGAAGCCTTGAGCAAAGCCGCCGCCGCGCGCAACCGCTATTCGTTCCTGCTGACCGCGTCGCCCCTTTCGGTTCCGGGCGGCACCGGCTCGCCGTTGAACCCAATTGCGACTTTTTAGATAAGGGTTCCGCGGATCATTTCGTCCGCATTCTTGAGCGCCTCCGGCGTTACGCGTGCGCCTGACAGCATGCGGCCAATTTCCTGGCGGCGCCCATCCTGCGACAACTCTTCCATGCGGGCCACGGTGCGCCCTTCCGATTCCACTTTCTCCACGCGGTAATGATGATCCGCAAAGCTGGCAATCTGGGGCAGGTGCGTGACGCACAATACCTGATTCACGCTGGCCAGTTGCTTCAAGCGGCGAGCTACGCCATCCGCCGCCAAGCCGCCGATACCTGTGTCGACTTCATCGAACACCAGGGTCCGCAAAGGACCATTCTGGGCACCGATGGTGCAGGTCTTGAGAGCTAGAGCGATGCGTGAGATTTCACCGCCCGAGGCAATGCGATCCATCGGTTTCGGTTCTTCTCCCCGGTTGGCCGAAACCAGAAACTGCACGCGGTCGGCACCGGTCTCGCTCCAGGCAGCTTTTTCTAGAGACACCTGAAACACCGTGCGTTCCATCGCCAGGGAAGCCAGCTCTTTCTCTACGCGGCGGGCAAGCTCTGCCGCAGCCGCGTTCCGGGTCTTGGTCAACGCCCCGGAAGCTTTCTGATAATCGGCGGCTAATTTATCAAGGTCCGCGCGCAGATTGACGATCCGTTCGCCCGTGCCCTCAGCCGCCGCAATCTGGCCGCGCACGGTGGCGAGGAAAGTAAGGATCTCCTCTACCGTGCCGCCATACTTGCGTTTCAGTTTGCCAAGCGCAGCAAGACGCGTTTCGATCTCTTCCAGGCGGGCGGGGTTCGCCTCAAACTTTCCCAGATAGCCACGCAACGTATCGGAGGCGTCCTGCACCGCAATCACCGCGGGCTCCAGGGCGGCGCGAATTTCGTTGAACGATGCATCATCCAGCTTGCGGACCGCAGTGCGCAGCACGGTGTACGCGGAATCTTCCGCCTCGTAAAGCATCTCAAAGGCGGCACTCGCGTTTTCCAGCAGCTTGCCCGCGTTCATCTGCACGCGCCGCTCTTCTTCCAAACCGGCATCTTCGCCGGCGACAGGCTCTTCGGCCTCTATCTCATTCGCCTGAAACTGCCACAGGTCCAGCATGCGCAGCTTTTGCTGCTCGGTTGTCTCCAGTTCCTTTAACTCCGCTTCCGCAAGGCGCCATTTGGTAAACGCGTCTCTCACCGCGCGCCTTTGCTCGCGTGCCTGCGCGAAGCCATCCAGAATATCCAACTGCGCTTCGGAAAGGAACAGCAACTGCTGATCGTGCTGGCCGTGGATGTCGCCCAGGTACGGAGCAAGATCCCGCAGCACCGCGACGGTGGCCGGGCGGCTCCCGACATACACGCGGGATTTACCGTTCGCCAGAATTTCGCGTTCAATCAGCAGTTCGCCATCTTCCACTTCGAACCCGGCCGGGGTTAACACACGGTCCACGGCTTTGTCGCTAATATCGAACAACCCCGAAACGCGCGCCTTACTGGCTCCGGTTCGAATGACTTCGCTTGAGGCGCGCCCGCCCAGCAGCAAACCGAGCGCGTCCACCACGATGGATTTTCCACTGCCGGTTTCGCCTGTAAGAAGGTTCAGACCTGGATGGAAGCGCACCCGCAAGCGGTCAACGACCGCGTAATTCTCCACTGCGAGTTCCAGAAGCATCCGTTGTGATTATAGAGTTTGTGGCTAGTTCATAAGCGGTGTACACCTTTTGGAAGACGGCATCCCATGAGGCCTCGAGGGCGTGCTTGCGGGCGGAAACCGACATTTCCCGCTGCTTTCTGGGATTGCGGACCAACTCCGCGATGGCCGCAGCGAAAGCTGCCGCATCATGGCACACGAAGCCGGTGATTCCGGGTTGAATCAGAAATTTGGGCCCCCCGCCAGCAGCCACCAGAGCGGG
This sequence comes from Terriglobia bacterium, assembly GCA_043733425.1. GTDB lineage: Bacteria > Acidobacteriota > Terriglobia > Bryobacterales > Bryobacteraceae > JALYXI01. The sequence goes on along the minus strand of JAYTGM010000503.1, from coordinate 51 downwards.
CAGCCCGGAAGCCAGTGCCTCCTGAACCACGTTGCCGAAGGTGTCGGTTTC
>JAYTGM010000502.1:0-3484 GCA_043733425.1 Terriglobia bacterium | reverse complement strand
CGTTCGTATTGAACGGCGGGTTGCCGCTGGGATTGATCAGAACATTTGTAGGCATGCGGTCATAGAAAATCCCCATACCGCCTCTTATCGATGTTTTGCCGTGCCCATATGGATCGTAGGCAAAGCTGAAGCGTGGTCCCACATTTCCATAGTTTGTCGCGAAGCCACCGCGCGGAAGCCCCACAAATAAGCGCTGCAGGCTGGCATCACCCGCCGCGGGAACACGGCCCTTTGCCTTTTCCGGAAAGCCGGAGCCGAACAAAACCAGGCCGTTATATTGGTCGCCCGTTCCAGAAACAATGGAACCATCGCCAGGATTAATCTGTGGCGCTCTGGCCAGACTGTACCTGGCCGGGTCAAAACTCGAGGTGTTCCCAAGAGCGTTCGTGAAAGGAGGAATGAAGTTATAGCGAAGGCCCATTTCCACCGTCAAACGGCGGCTCACTTTCCAGCTGTCCTGGAAGTAGACATCCACCTGATTGAAGCGCCCCCAATAGTCGGCGTCAGCAATCGATTCCGTGTAGTTCTGAAAATTACCCAAAAGAACGTCCGCGATTACGTTTTTGGTTGAGTTCTTCGCCGACGTTGAAAATGTTACGGCGCCCTCATCGCTGAAGCGGATGTTTTCATCGGTGCGGCTGCGGGTTACTTGAACCCCCATTTTCAGGGAGTGCGTGCCGATGACTTTGCTAAAGTCATCACGCCATTGAAAGATGCTGTTATTCTTCTTGATCCGGTCACCGGCATTGTAGCCGCTGAATCCGGAAATACTCAGGTCGGGACCGACCCCGAATCGGTTTGCTGGAAAAATCTCTGGATAAGTAAGGCCCAGAGTGCTGCGTTTCAAGACTTCGTTGTGAGGATCCCCAACGATAATGTCGTGGCTCAGGCTGAAGCTGAAGAAATTGATCGTAGTCGGCGAGAACACGTGCGAGATGTTCAGTGATGTAACATATGCCGGCCGCGGACGCCCGCCAGGCACGATTCCGAGCGAACTCCCCTGAAAGCCGTCTTGAATATCCCACTCATCATGCACCCACCGGTAGCTGAGCTGAGTCTTCGGAGAGAGCACATAATCAAAGCGCAACAAGAGCTCGCGCGGGTCCACCTGACTACGTCCCGTCGCGGCATAATTTCCGCCCGAACCTGCAAAGTTAGGAAGCGGAAGAGGTTGAAGCAGACGCGGACCATCATGAGAGAAACGGGAACTTGGCACAACCCGGTTGACGAACGGCTGATTGGTTACGGGGTCCACAGGAGCAGCCAGCGAAGAATTGCGGAAGTCTCCATTACGTTCTTCAAGGGTGGGCACCACATTCAGTCTGGTTGCGCCTGTGTGGGTATACTTCCACTCCTGACTAACAAAGAAAAACAGCTTGTCTTTTTCTCTGTTCCACTTTTTGGGGATATACGCAGGGCCGCCCAGTGTGTAACCGAAATCATTGAAGCGGAGCGGATCCACTTTGCGGGAGAAAAATGTACGCGCATCGAACTGATCGTTGCGAAGAAATTCGAAAGCGCTGCCATGGAACTGCTGAGTCCCGCTTTTTGTAATGACATTGATGAGCGCGCCGGACCGGCCTCCAAATTCGGCGCTGTAGCTGGAAGTGAGAATTTTCACTTCGGCGATAGAGTCCGCGCTCGGGTTGATGGCCGCATTGGAATTCCCCCCATTGTCCATGTTTTCAGCCCCATCCACGCTGAATAATATGGAATCGCTGCGGATTCCATTGATGCGCTGTCCCGTGGTGGAGAGGGCGAGCCCGAACGGATCGAGAGTGGTGGCAACTGCACCGGGGATCAGCCGGAGCAGTTGAGAATAGTTCCCGCCATTCAGCGCAATCTGGCTAAGCTGACGGCTGGAGATAACCCGGCTGACGTCGCCAGATTCGGTTTGAACCTGTTCCGTAGCGGCCGAGACCGACACGGATTCCGAAAGCGCTCCCAATTCGAGTTTAAAATTGACCGTTCGCCTGGAGGCAGCATCCAAAATCACCCCCGATTGCTCAATTTGCCGGAAGCCCTCTTTGCCCGCGCGAATGTTATACGTTCCTTCCGGGAGCTCAGCGAAAACGTAGATGCCGCTCTCCTGCGAATTAATAGATCGTGTCAGACCTGTTTGCGGATTCGTGGCTGTGATTACACAATCGGGCACGGCGGCACCGGAAGTGTCGGTGACGGCTCCGGAAATAGAACCAAAATTAGATTGTGCAATGGCTCTGTTTGACATTGCGAAAATACACGCGGCGGCCAATAATAAATTTCCCGTCAGTGAGAGCCTGTTGCTCGACATGAATTCCTCCAGTCACGAATGGGCGTCAGCATATCACTTTTTATTTCGAAGTTGGGAAAGCAATGTGATCAACCTAGTTGTGGAACACTGGATTCTTGGAACCTGCTTACGACGTTCTAGGCATCGGGCTCAACGCTACCGATACGCTGCTGATTATTTCGCACTTCCCCGCCTATGGAGGGAAGGTTCCTTTTCATGAGGAAATCTTGAGCCCCGGGGGGCAGGTGGCAAGCGCGATGGTGACTTGCGCGAAGTTGGGATTGAAGACTAAGTATGTCGGCACGGTAGGCGATGATGAGCGTGGACGCGTACAGATGGAAAGCCTTCGCGGCTCAGGCGTAAATCTTGATCACGTGCATGTGCGCGCCAATTGTGCGAACCAATCGGCGTACATCATTATTGACCAATCCACCGGCGAGCGGACCGTATTTTGGCAACGTCCGGATTGCCTGGCGCTTCAGCCCGAAGATGTGCCTGACGAAGAAATCCGGCGCGCGCGCATGCTGCATATCGATGGGCACGATACGAAGGCCGTGGCGCATGCAGCTCAGGTGGCGCGGGCCCACGGGATTCCCGTAACGGTGGATGTGGACACCATTTATCCAGGCTTCGAAGAGGTGCTGAAGAATGTTGACTATCTGATCGCAAGTTCAGAATTCCCAGGCCGCTGGACGAAAATTGAGGATCCCAAGCGAGCCTTGACCGCTTTACAACAGGAGTTTGGGATGCACTGCGCGGCCATGACGTTGGGCGCTCACGGAGCTTTGGCGCTGGTAGATGGCACCTTTCATTACTCACCCGCGTTTGTGGTGAATTGCGTGGATACCACCGGCGCGGGAGACGTGTTCCATGGGGCATTTTGCTATGCTGTGCTGCAGAAAATGCCCACCGGTGAAGCCCTTGATTTTGCTAATGCCATGGCGGCGTTGAACTGCACCGCAATCGGCGCCCGCGGTGCGATTCGCGGCGTGGCGGAAGCACGAAGCTTAATGGCCAGGGCGGAGCGGCGGGTCCATCCCGAGTTCGTGAAGCACTAAATGTTCCCTCTTCACGACGATCAACCGCGGTATTCGCGCCCCTTTGCTGTTCTGCTTTTGATCGCATTGAACGTGATGGTGTTCCTTCACGAAATGCAGTTGGACCCCTACGGCCGGAATTTTTTTATCGCGCACTATGCTTTGTTTGCCGACA
>JAYTGM010000501.1:0-9416 GCA_043733425.1 Terriglobia bacterium | reverse complement strand
CGGTAGGCGCTTACGAAATGCGCGTGGAGGCAGCCGGGTTTCGGCCGGTTGTTTCCAAGTTCTCGCTCACGGTGGGTACAGCGCTTGAGATCCCGGTTACCCTTGCAATTGCTTTGCTGGACAGTCAAATCGCGGTCACGGAGACGGTGCCCGTCATTGAAACCGCACGCACGGGGACTGCGCAAACCGTGCTACCGCGCGAAGTGGATTCGCTTCCGCTGAATGGACGCAATTATCTTGATCTAGCTTTGCTGGTGCCTGGTGTTTCGCGGACCAACACAGGCGCCGCGCAACGTTTTGCGGAAACCTCCGCCGTACCGGGTACCGGGATTTCGGTATCCGGTCAGCGCAATCTCAACAACAACTTTGTAGTGGACGGTATGTCCGCCAATGACGATGCCGCCGAACTCGCGGGTACGTTCTTCAGCCAGGAGGTGATCCGGGAATTCCAGGTAGTTACATCCGGAGGCCTGGCCGAGTTCGGGCGCGCATCGAGCGGCATTCTGAATATCACCACCAAAAGTGGCACCAATAATTTCCACGGGCGCGCTTATGGTTTTGTCCGCAACCAACGGTTCGATGCTCGCAACGCTCTGGCCATCACAAAAGATCCCCTCACGCAGACGCAGGAAGGTACTTCGCTCAGTGGACCGGTGAGGCGTGACCGCACCTTTCTCTTTAGCAATTTTGAACAGACCAATCAGAACCGGGTTGGAATTCTAACCATCGCGCCCGCGAACGTTTTTGCCATTAACCAAGTGCTTCAAAATATCGGCTACCGGGGGCCGCTCACGATTACTGGAGAGTTTCCAACGGGTTATGCGACGTCGAATGTTTTTGTGCGCGCCGACCATAGCTTGAATGATTACAGCCGGATTGCACTCCGGTACAGTCTCTACAAAGTCACCAGCACGAATGCGCGCGGAGTGGGCGGGCTGAACGCCGTCAGCCGCGGGAGTTCGCTCGACAACCTGGACCAGACAGTTGCGGTAACGCACGAAATGGGACTCTCGCCCCGGCTTTTTAATTCGCTCCACAGCGCGTTCACCAGAAGCCGGTTGGGTGCGCCCATTAATGACTCAATCGGACCGGCCATTACGGTCTCTGGCATTGCAAGCCTTGGCCCTGCGACGGGCTCGCCGCTCCGCCGCGATACGGATATGTATGAACTCGCTGACAGCGCCATATGGGAACTAGGGGCCCACTCCTTGAAAGCCGGCGCTGAGTTCCTTGAGAACCGCGTGAATATTCTCTTTCCCGGGGCTGCTCAAGGTGTTTATTCCTTTTCCACTCTGGCCAATCTTCAGGCAGGCAGATACACCACGTTTCAGCAGGCCTTCGGTGCACCGAGCCAGTTTCAGGCCAACCTCAACATGGGTATGTTCGTGCAGGATCAGTGGCGTGCCAAAACTGGGCTCACGGTGAATATAGGTCTTCGGTATGACCTGCAGTTTCTCCCCAAACCCATCGCAACAGATCTCACGAACCTTGCTCCCCGCCTGGGAATCGCGTGGGCACCGGGCAATCGGAAAACGGTGTTTCGTACCAGCTTTGGGCTGTACTTTGACAGGACCCCGCTGCGGGCCACATCAAATGCCCTGCAGCGCGACGGTTCAAAGTACCGGGTGGCACTGCTTTCTTTTGGACAGGCGGACGCGCCTCTATTTCCAGCCATTACTCAATCGTTTCCCAGCGGACAGTACATCGGCATCACTACCATTGACCACCACATTCAAAATGGCTACTCCGAGCAGGCCAGCTTTGAAGTGGAGCGGGAATTAGGCCGCGAGAGCAATATCACTGTGGGGTTTCAGCACTTGCGTGGATTGCACCTGATTCTTTCCCGCAACCGTAACGTCCCCACCCTTACTTCGGCGGATGCCGCCGCACAGGGCGTACCCAATCTAGGCCGCCCTGACCCCCGTTATGGAAACATCAGTTATTACGAAGGGAGCGGCGATTCGTATTACAACGGGCTGCTTGTTTCGGCGCGCAAGCGTGCCGGGCGCTACGCGGAGCTGCGTTTTTCTTACAACTATTCGAAGACCATCGACGATGTGGGGAATTTCTTCTTCAGTACGCCACAAAACAACTTCAACCTGCGTGACGATCGCGGTCTTTCTGATAACGACCAGCGGCATCGCGTCACCGCTAGCGGAGTTTTGACGTGGGTGGGAATTCAACTCGCCCCGATTGTGAGTTACACTTCGCCGCTGCCTTTCAATATCCAGACGGGCACGGATCGCAACTTCGACACCAACGTGAATGACCGGCCCGTGGGGGTAGGCCGCAATACTGGCCGGGGATTCGATTCTTTCTCCGTGGACCTGCGCCTGAGCCGTGTTTTTCACGTCGGGGAGCGCTGGACCGTTGAGCCGCTTGCCGAAAGCTTTAATGCGACAAACCGCACGAATCTGCAGCTTCCGAACAATAGTCTGACCGCTGGGCCAGCCTTCGGCAAAGCTACTGCCTCTGGCGACGCAAGGCAACTGCAGTTCGGTCTTCGCATCACTTATTAGGCTGTGCTGCACGGCAAGAGGCACGATACACTCAATCCAGAGGACTGAGTGGACATTGCGTGGCTTTGCATTTCTGATCATTAGTTCCGGGTGGTTTGGGCGGAGCGCGGAGACCGTGGATTTCGACAACGGTAAGGTGGGGACCGCGCCACAAGCCTGGACCCTTGCCAATACTCACCGCGGCGATCCAGGACGATGGATGGTTCACCCGGACAGCAGCGCTCCCAGCAAGCCGAACGTCCTGGCCCAGCTTTCCGCCGATAAGAACCGCGCTCATTTCTCTTTGGCCCTCTTCGACAGAGGATACTGCCGCGATGGAGACCTTAGCGTCAACTTGAAGATGGTATCCGGCAAGGCCGATCAAATTGCCGGATTGGTCTGGCGATACCAGGATCCAAACAATTATTACGCTCTGTATATCAGTGCCATCGATGACAGGATTACGGTGCACAAAATGGTGGACGGCAAAGCCACAGCCATCTCACAGGGGACCGGAAGCGGGCAGATCTCCGCTGTTTCTCGCCGCATCGATCCACAAGAGTGGAACCTGGTGAAAATTCAATTTCGCGACACTCATACCGTGGTCTTCTTCAACCATCGCAAGCTCTTTGAGGTAGAGGACACTACGATTGTGAAGCCGGGTAAGACAGGGGTATGGACTAAGAGCGACACCGTTGCTTACTTCGATGATTTCCGGATCGATAAGAAGAAAGAATAGCCCGCCGAAACTATGAAGTGGCATGACATTCGGGATCCGAAAAACGCTGAACTCGACCGGTTGGCGTAAGAGTATCATCTCCATCCGCTTCACATCGAGGATTGCTGTAACCGTGATCAGCGCAACAAAGTGGAAGACAGCGATGGTTACATTTTTACAATTCTAAAACCAGTACGGGTGAATGCGGACGGGACGCTGGAATTCCATGACTTGGATATTTTTCTTGGGCCGGACTGGGTGATCATCAATCAGGAAGCAGAGTGCGATAGTGTCCAAAACTTATTGAAGCCGATTCATGCGATGGAGGGGCGGCTGCGGCCGGACAAGATCTTCTATCGGATCTGCGACGGCGTGGTGGATTCATAGCTTCCGCTTATAGATAAAACCGACGATATCATCGCCAACAGAACAAACGAAGTGGTGAAGGTCTTGACAGTCCTCGGGACTATCGCGCTTCCGGTCATTGTCATTTCCGGGTACTACGGAATGAACACAAAGGGGTTGCCGTGGGTAGCTTCGCCATATGCGACTTTAATTGTCAGTGTCATGATGATTGCCACCACCGTGGCTCTGCTGGTTTACGTGCGGCGCGCGCGCTGGATCTGAGGATGCCTATTGGTTGGTGAGAAGCACCTTGCCGCCGCTTTCCGCCACCTTGCGCCAGGGTGAATCCGCCACCAGGGCATGAAGCCGCTGAGCGGGCTTGATTTCCGCTACGACATAATAACGCCGCGAAGAACGCCATCGTTCCGTGAATTGCGCGTCATTGAGGAACGGGTTCTTGGCCCCGGGAGCATAGGAGCCATACTCCAGATTGTTGACACGTCCATTGAGGAGCCATGCCTCGCGGTTCGCGTAGAAGAATACAGAGGAGAAGGAGTAATACTGGTCGTCCACAATCAGCTCACCTGGTGGGGCAGAAGTGAGTGCATCAGCGAGAGGCTTAGAGCCCAGATAAGGATTGAACACGTCAAGAGCCCCGCGGGCTGCCTGGAAGAAAATAACCATCATGACCGCAAGCGCTAAGAAGGCCTTGCGGCCGCGCAAAAGTATGGCACCCGCGGCGCCAATCGCCATTGCCAACGCAGCCAGGGCCAGCGGCATTCGCAAATACGCGAAGGCCTGCAGAGTAAGATCGGCCATGTGGCCCATGGACAAGGTATAGAGATCAGGATTCGAGTTCAGCGCGACGGAAATATCACCTGGGGTGGAGAGCCCCTGAGATGCGATCAATAGTGCTAGCAGCAACAGCGCAAGAGCTGCGGCGAGAACACCCACCACTTTTGTAGCGGGCTTCAGTACCTTGCTCTCCGTGGCCATGGCGGACCCGAGGAGCAACGCGATAGCCGGATAGCAGGGCATGGAGTAATATTCCTGCGTGGTGGAAAGGCTGAAGAATAACATAACGAACCCAATCCAGCAAAGAGCCAGCAAATGTACCCTTGAGGCGCGATCCTGGCCGCGGAACTGAAGCTTCGCAACTGCCGGGAAGTAAACCGACCAGGGAAAAAACCAGATGAGATGAAAGGCCCAGAACAGGGGACGGGGCACAGTGTTGTAATCGCGCGGGTAGCGAGTATTCAGAAAGCGCAGTATGTGTTCGTTGAAAAAGTAAAACCAAAAAAAGCCGCGGTAGGAACCCGATTCGCTATGCAGCGTGAAGTCAAAGTAAGGCGGATTACGAAGCGTGGCCAGCACGTGCCAGGGAGCAGCGAGAGCGAGGAAGAGCAGAATGCCAGGAGCGATGTGCAGGCGCTTCCAGGTTTCCAGCCGGAAGAGTTGTCCGGTTATCAGCAGGTATAAGCCGGCGATAGCTAGTGGAAAGAGCGCGGCAATCAATCCTTTCAGAAGGATTCCGGCGGCCATACAGCACCAAAAAAGCATGGCCCAGCGAAATGGCCGCTGTTCTTCACTGTCAAGAGCGCGCAACAATCCATACAAGGCGGCAGTGATCGCAAGGGTGAGAATCACATCAGGAATTAAAATCCGCGTGAAAAGAAACAACCCTACGCAGGTGGCCAGAACCAAGCCGGAATAGAAGCCTGCGTCTGGCGAGTTGCGGAATGCCCACAGGCCGATCCGCGAGGTCAACCAGCAGAGAAGGATGGCGGAAATGGCGATGGGCAGCCGGGCGGCCCAATCGTGGACGCCGAAAACCATATAGGAAACCGCAATCATCCAGTATTTCAGCGGCGCCTTTTCCAGGTAAGCCACGCCATCCAGATGCGCCGTCACCCAATCGCCGGACGTCAGCATGTTGCGCGCAATCTGCGCCTGCACGGAATCCACATCGTCCATCAGTGCCGGGGGGCTAATGATGGAAACCAGGAAGATGGCCGCCGCGGCCAGCAATACAATCAGCTGATTGCGGCGATTGCCGGAACGAGTAAGTCTTTCGAATAATCCTCTATTGGCGCGGTTTCCACGTCCCACTTTTTCAGCCAGAGGAAGAGAGTCAACAGACCCCATAATTGATATCCCGCATTGATCCGTCTTTCCATATGATCGCGGATCAGGCGTTCAGTTTCAGCAAAGTTAAATATTCCTGAGGCTTCCACCGTGCGGCGGTTCACCGTGTCATGCAAAAGAGGGCGCAAAAACCCTCTGAACCAAGCGTGGGCTGGGATATCGAAGCCCTTTTTTGAGCGATTCAAAATGCTGCCGGGCAGCTTATTTTTCATCAGCCTGCGAAGGATCAGCTTTTGGTGGATGCCCTTGATTTTCAGGTGTTCCGGGAGACTTGCCGCGAATTCGATAATCCTATGATCCAAAAATGCCGGGCGTACCTCAAGAGAATGAGCCATGGACATGCGGTCCACTTTGGCAAGAATGTTATCTGGCAGATAGAACTGTTGGTCCAGCAACATGTAACGGTTCAGTGCACCTATTTCGGAAGCGGGCGGCAACCCATAAAACAAGTTGGGGCCGAAGGAGGAGCGGCCCAGCAGCGCGCTCTTTTGTTCTGGCGTAAAGGAGCCGTTCCAAAAAAGGTGCGCATCGTCAGGGGGCAGCAGTGAACCTTCCAACAAACGTTTCAACTTGTACTCAAAACTGATCTTTTTTGCGGAGCAGGGAAGACCGTGTTGCAGCCCGGCTAACGCAGCGCGCCGCCAGGAACGGGGAAATAACCGCAGCGGTCGGGCGGCGCGGTCGGCCATGTAGGTGAGATAGCCGCCAAAAAGTTCATCGCCTCCATCGCCTGAAAGGGCCACAGTGGCGTGTTCTGACGTCATGCGGGAAAGAAACCAAACCGGCAGTCCGCCCGCATCGGCATTCGGCTCATCGGAGAAGTGAGCAAAGTCTTCGATAGCACCCAAAAGGTGGTTGCCGGGCGTTAGTTGAAGCTCGTGATGGTTGGTTCCGTACCGGTTGGCCATTTCCCTGAAATAGGGAGTTTCATCGCAACAACGCGAGCCAAAGCCTACCGAGAAAGTGTCAAGAGGCGTGGATCTCGCTTCGGAGGCGTAGTGCAGGATCGTTGAGGAATCCAGACCGCCGCTGGACCAGATGCCGAGCGGACGATCAGCAACCAGGTGTTCACGAACGGAGCTGCGCAGTAATTCGTCCAGGCGCTCTTCCGCCGCGCCCGCCGTCCAGGCGGTATTTGGAATGGGATCTAATTTCCAATAACGGTGAATGCAAGCGTTTCCGTGTGACCATTCCAGATAATGGCCCGCAGGCAGTTTCTCAATTCCACGAATCAGGGTGCGCGAGCCGGGCACGTAATTCAGTGAGAGAAAATCTTCCAGAGCCTGGTGATCTAGCACGCGGCGGATTGCAGGGTGAGCAAAAATAGCTTTCAGCTCTGAGCCGAAATGGATTTGGCCGGATTGGCGGGCGAAGTACAGCGGCTTGATGCCAGCGCGATCCCGGGCCAGGATCAGCCGCTTCTTCCGCACCTCCCAAAACGCCACCGCAAACATGCCGCGGAAGCGCCGTAGGCAGTCTGTTCCCCAAAAACGAAACGACTCCAGGACCACTTCCGTATCGCATTCCGAGCGGAAGTGCACTCCTCGGCTTTCAAGCTCCAGGCGAAGTTCGCGGTGATTATATATTTCGCCGTTGAAGGCGACGATAGTGAGACCGTCCGTACTGTGCAGCGGTTGGGGGCCCGCAGCCGGGTCAATTACAGCAAGGCGCACAGCTCCAAGCGCAATTCCAGGCGATAGGAAGCAACCCTGTTTGTCAGGTCCCCGATGAAAGAGCGTTCCCGTTATCCGTTCGATCAGACACACGTCGGACGAACGGCTGTCGTGAGTAAAACCCGCGATTCCACACATAAATCCCCAATTGCTCCTTACCCCTAAGAAGCAGTAATTATTTCCACCGAACTGTTAACTATAGAAAGCTAGATTGATGGAGCATACCCAATTTTCAAAAAAGTTGCAAATCGCGTGTGAAAATTTATACATTTAACATCTCTACCTGTAAAGACTCCCCAAAAGGGAGACATATTGCAGCGGGCAAATTTTTACGTACCAGACCGGCCAAAACCGTGCCGGGGCCCACTTCTACAAAAGACTCGATTCCCAGGTTAGCAAGCCGCTGCATGGTTTTGCTCCACTGAACGGGTTTTGGAATCTGTTCGAATAACCCACTGCGGGCTTCCGGCGCAGTCTGAACTTGATTCGCCTGCCAATTGTTAATTAGCGGAAAAGAGAGGTTGTGGAATTGTGAAGACTCTAACTCCGGCCCAAGTCTGGCTTGGGCGGGCAACATTAAAGAGCAATGGAAAGGCGCGCTGACCGGCAGCAACTTCGCCCGGCGAGCGCCCGCAGCCTTCGCCAGTTCCATGGCCCGGCCTACAGCGCCTGCGTGCCCGGCGATCACAATCTGTTCCGGGCTATTCAGGTTTGCGGCGCTGACTACTTCTCCCTGTGCAGCTTCCAGCAGAATAGCGTCAAGCTTATCCTCAGGCAAATAGAGAAGCGCGGCCATGGCTCCGGTGCCCGGCGGTACTGCTTCCTGCATGTAACGACCGCGATTCCGCACCAGCCGCAACGCGTCCGCAAAGGGTAAAGCGCCCGCCGCAACCAGGGCAGAATATTCGCCCAGGCTATGGCCGGCAACAGCTTGAGGTAGCACGCCGCGCTCCGCCAAAACCGCATACGCGGCAGTTGAGACGGTCAACAGCGCCGGCTGTGTGTTCTCCGTCAATCTCAATTCTTCTTCCGGACCCTCAAAGCATAGCCGGGAGAGAGAGAAGCCAAGCACATCATCGGCTTCCTGAAATATGCGACGAGCGGCAGGAAAATTTTCGGCAAGAGATTTGCCCATCCCGGCGAACTGTGAACCCTGGCCGGGGAACAGGAAGGCGTACTGACTCATAAGAGGGAACTTTCAGTGTATCGGCAGCGCGGATTTATCACAAAAGACTTGATATTATGGTGCCCGATGAGATGCACTCGCGCCATTCTTTTGCTGGCGCTTTGCCTTCCAGCTTTTCCGCAGTAATCTACTCATGTTCGCCCAATCCATCAAGCCGGTACTCACCCAGAACTGCGCGGCATGTCACAATCCGAAAAATCGCATTAACTTTCTGAAGGCGGGAACGAAACGGACGTCAGCACAACGTAGAACAGCGCTTGCAAGTTTCCGGTGGAGCGTCCGGGACCAGGAATCCCGGCATCGCGGCCGGAGCACATCCGGCTCATGATGGACATCATGGTGCTGGCATTTCGCTTTCTTACCACGCCGAAGAAACAGTGCCCAAGACTGAGTACGAGAAATGCGTCACTTGGCATGTGGAGCAGGTTGCCTACTTCCTAAACCGATTAAAGGGTTTGGACGAAGGTGGCAAATCACTGCTGGATAAATCCATGGTCATGTTCGGCTGCGGAATTAAATGCGGCAATTTGCACCTGGAACACGACTTGCCGATAGCGCTTGTCGGCTGCGGTAAGGGAACGCTCAAACAGGGCAGACGCTTGCGGTGCCCCAAAGAAACGCCGCTCTGCAATTTGTATCTGTCTATGCCGCACAGAATGGAAATCGAAGAGAAATCCTTCGGAGACAGCGCCGGGCAACTGCCTGGTTTGGGTTAGTCCTACGGCACCGGAACGGGCGCCGCGGGGAACTGGAAGCCAATCGGTCCGCGCCAGAAGTAAAGGCCCGCCGGGATTTCTTGCGGGTTGGTGGGATCGAACGGGTATTGGCCGATTGAGATTGTCAGGTATAGC
>JAYTGM010000500.1:0-3490 GCA_043733425.1 Terriglobia bacterium | reverse complement strand
ACCTTGCGTTCGCGGCTGCCCGCAGATTCTTCAAGGCCCGCAGGCCTTCCTGTGCCACTTGCGTGTCGCCATCGCGGCTCAATTTCTCCAAATGCGGCTCAGCCTGTGGATCGCCAGTCTCGCTCAAAATCTGCGCCAGCCCGATCTTTTCATCGCGAGTGCCCCGCTCCATCGGCGCATATAGCTGCAACCGGATTCCGGGGTCTTGGGCGAGTTCGGCAAGATATGCCTGCACCACGCCGCGGTAGCCGTTGCTACTCAGATTGCTGACCAAAACTAGTAACGGGCTGTTCTCCGTAGTCTCCGTTCTGCCGTCCATCGCCATAGCGAAAGCCAGAGCCAGTTGCGGCGCACGTTTCGTCTCTGCGTCGTAGGCCTTCTGCAGCATGGGCGCGTCGTCGGCCACACGCAAGCGCGCAAACCCTTCAGCGGCGGCGGCCCGCAGAGCTTCGTCTTTATCGGCAAGCATCTGCGTATACAACGGCCGGTTTGCCGGGTCAGGGAACATGGCCAACGCGGTCAGCGCTGCCCTGCGCACCTTGGGCTTTCCGCTTGTTTCGAGCACCGTCCGCAGCTCAGGGGTTGCCGCGCGATTCTGCAGAACGCCAGTCGTCTCAATCGCCGCAATCTGAACCCGCTCGCTTAAATCCCTTAGCAGGAATTGAACGCGCGGGCCGGATTGCTCTTCTCGAATCTTCTGAACCGCCACCAGGCTTTCATAAAGCACCTCAGTGTCTTTTGAGCGCAGTGCGGTGTACAGTTGCGGAAGCTCCTGGCGTCCCCGCAATATGCCGGTAGCACGCGCGGCGTTGGCGCGGGACTCCATGCTGCTGCCACCCGTAACCAGTTTGCCGATTGCCTCTAACGCTTCTGGACGCACAAGAACGTAGCGCTCTACAACCTGATCGTTCCGGTCCACGAAGCGCTGTTTGATGCTGCTGCCGGCGCGCTTGATGTTGGCTGTTAACCCCTGCGCCACATAGCCCGGTAGATAAACGTTGACCAAGCCATCCACGGCGCGAATTTGAATCTGGTCGTCGTTATCACGGGTGGCCTGGATCAGCGGCTCAATCGATTTCGGGCCTCCGATTTCTACAAGGCCTTTGACCGCTTCACTTCGTACTTTCGCATCTGGACTCCGCAGGAATTCAAGCAGTTCCGGGATAGAGGTTGACCCATCCTTTGCGATCGCGCGAATCTCTCGCGCCGATTGCGCCGCGGCAGATGCTGCAATCAGAAGAAGCAGAAAGTAGCGCCAGCCTACCGTATAAACTCCACCTGGACGCGGTTCGGAATCAGCCCCACTTCGTACCCGCGGTCCAGCAGCAATTGCGCCGCTTTCGGAATCAAGTCGCCCGCATCCACCGTGTAATGGTTTACATACATGCCCACGAACTTCTCAGCCAGCCGGGGGTCCATATCGCGCGCAAACTGCAACGCGTAACTGAGCGCTTCATCGCGGTTATCGAGCGCATACTGAATACTATCGCGCATCATCCGGCTACACTCGCTCTGGATCTCGGGCGGCAAACTACGCAGAAGCGCGTTGCAACCAAGAGGCAACGGCATACCGGTTTCTGTCTTCCACCACTTGCCTAGATCGATGATTTTATGAAATCCGCTCTTGTTGTACGTCAGCTGTGCTTCGTGAATAATCAGCCCGATATCGGCCGCACCCTCCTGCACGGCATCCAGGATCTGATCGAACGGAATGACCAGGGGTTCGAAATCCGGCTGCATGATCTTAAGAGTCAGATACGCCGTAGTTAGTTTGCCGGGAATTGCAATTCGTTTGCCGCGAATTTCATCCAGGTCCATCGGTCGCAGTGCCACCAGCATGGGGCCATAGCCATCGCCAATGCTGCTGCCAGCGGCCATCAGGACATACTTATCGGCCACGTACGGGTACGCGTGGTAGCTGATGGCTGTCAGATCATACTCGCCTTCCATGGCCTTCTGGTTCAGCGTCTGAATATCAGACAGAACGTGCTTAAAAGTGACTTTAGTGGAACGAATTTTCTTGGTCGCCAGACCGTAAAACATGAACGCATCATCGGAATCCGGGCTATGAGCGCTAACAATTTCCCGGGGCAGTAAATCAGACATAAGAGAGGATTGAAACTCCAGTATGGCATGATGCGTGAAACAGCCCGTCGCGTGAAAATGTTCAAAATCCTGGAAAAGCTGCGCCACTGGTGGCACCCGCAAGCCCGGCCTACCAAGCCCCCGCGAAGGGTGAAACAATACGCTGCGCTGACTGGCTTCCAGTATCAATATCAGCTGACAAAATCCGCGCCAGGGGATTACCAATTTGCGATTTGGACCGTTGCCTATCCGGCCAAGGAAATGCAAATCCAGGTCCCCATTCCCGGTTTAGAAGCTCGCGACCGCTACGCTTTAGCGAAGCTAAACCTGTTTCGCGCCTTCGATGAATTCATCCCCGCTGATTTACCGCATCGGCTCACGGTCACCGACACCGCGCTGCTGGACGAACTGTCAAGCGGCGGCGTGTCATGATGTAGGGCAAGCTAGATGGCTATACCATCATTGCCAACACCTCTCGAACAGCTGGGCAACCGCCCTTTCTCGTTCTATCCGCCGATTTTGGGAATAGAGCGCAATGAGTGGCTCTTCCGCCGCGCTACCTGGCCGGAAGTTTTGGTCACGAATGCGCACACGGGCGAGCAAATTGCCATCCCCAGGCGTTTTCTGGGCGAGGTTTCGCGCATTGAGGAACCGATCGTCATCGTCGGCCTGCTGAAAGAACTGGAGTTTCGCGAAGGTGCGGTTTGGCCTCACCGGCGAGCCGTGCTGCAGATGCCGATGGCTGTGGGCGCGGATACCTATCAAGCGCGTCGCCAAGCCGGTCCGGCACCGGTGATCGGCATCAGCCTGCATTCCCAAAAACACTCGCGGCGACGAATGCAGATTGCCGGGGCGCTGATTGCCGCCGTTCTGGCCGCTCTCGCTGTTGCCGGATTGCGGGATTCACATCCGCGCAGCCGTCCGGTCTACCGCCAAATTCCCCGATGAAAACTTTCTTGTGGATTGCCCTGGCATGTGGCGGAGCCTTCGCCGTCGGTGCCATTGCGCTGAACCGCGGCGAACCCGTAAACAGTATCTGGCTCATTCTGGCGGCGGTCTGCCTCTACCTGCTGGGCTTCCGCTTCTATTCCAAATTCATCGCGGTCCGCGTGATGGCGCTGGACGATCAGCGTGCCACTCCAGCAGAACGCCTGCGCAACGGCCACGATTATGAGCCAACCAACAAATGGATCGTATTCGGCCATCACTTCGCGGCCATTGCCGGACCAGGACCGCTGGTAGGCCCGGTACTGGCTGCGCAATTTGGTTACTTGCCTGGCACGCTCTGGATACTGGCGGGCGGTGTTCTCGGTGGCGCCGTGCAGGACTTCGTCATCCTGTTCGCCTCTCTACGCAGAGACGGCAAATCGCTCGGTGCCATGGCGCGGGATGAGATCGGCAAGGT
>JAYTGM010000499.1:0-9443 GCA_043733425.1 Terriglobia bacterium | reverse complement strand
GCCAGTGGCACTCAATCGCCATATCCAGATCAGGCCCTAGCGCCTCGCGCACGGTATCCATCGCGCTTACTACGCGGCGTATGTCTTTGTTGGTCACGTTGCGCGCGAAGGGGTCGTGGCCTGGTTCGCGGTACTGCGGATCGGCATCGCGCTGCACACCATCGCCTTGAAATTTGAAGGCGGTCCAATTCCATTTTTCCGCTTTGGCCTCCTGCACCTGGTCCCGCCAGCTTGCGGCGGAATTCACATCAGCCGGAGTTTGCAGCGTTCTGTAAAAACGAACTCGATCGCGAAAGCGGCCACCCAGCAGATTGCAAACCGGCGTTCCCAGGATGCGGCCCGCCAGATCCCACAGCGCGATTTCAATGCCGCTGGCGGCTGTGACCGTCACACCGCCGATGGCACCCGCGCCCATGCTCCGCATGAGCATCTGCGTGTAGAGCTTATCAACGTTTAAGGGGTCTTCACCGATGATCAAGGGCTTCAGTTGGCGCAACACCAAATCTTTGACGCCTGGACCCCAATAAGCCTCTCCGATTCCATAAAGCCCGGAATCGGTTTCGATTTTGATCAGGTTCCAATCCCACGTGCCGCGCACAATCATGCACTTCACGTCAGTGATTTTGACTTTGTTGCGAAGGGCAGAGGCGGCCTTGGCCATTGGCCCTGTGAACAAAGCACCCCCCGCGGCGCCCGCAGCGCCCGCACCCAGAGTCTTCAGAAAGTTTCTGCGATCCGTCAGCATGGGAGCCATAATATCCCGTATGCACCGCCGCCAATTTTTAGGCACTTGTCTGACCGGAACATTTGCTGCTTCTCTTTACGCCGAGCGCCCTAACGGCAAGTTGAAGATTGCTGCCGTCGAGTTACTTCAACTCAGCGGGCATCGTGAAACGGAGACTGGCGCAAACGCGCAATACCAGGTAAACCCACTGTACGTTTACGATGACCTGCGGCCGCCGGTTTATCAGGACAAGCCTGCCCAGCAGAAGTCTGCACCGGTTACGCAACTCTACCTTCGCATCCGCACGGACAAAGGCCTGGACGGGCTCTACGGGCCCATCGATCGGGAAGCTGCAATTGTGGTGCACGAACAACTGCGCCCGTTCCTGATAAGTAAAGATCCGCTGGCTGGGGAAACGCTGTGGGACCAGATGTACCGGTCAAACCGGCACTCCCGCGCGGGCCTGTTCCTGATGGCGATCAGTGCCGTGGATAACGCTCTGTGGGATCTTCGCGGCCGGTATTTCGAAACTCCGGTTTACCGTTTACTGGGCGGACCCACGCGCGATTCAGTGGAGGTTTATGGGAGCTGCCTGGGCTATTCTCTTGAGCCGGCGAAAGTTCGTGAGCGTGCGCTGGCGCTGAAGGCCGAAGGTTATCGCGCGCAGAAATGGTTTCTGGCTTATGGCCCCGGTTCTGGACCGGATGGCATGCGGAAGAACGTAGAATTGGTTCGCACGTTGCGTGAGACTCTAGGCGATTCCACTGACTTGATGTTCGATGCCTTCAGCGGTTGGGATGAAACGTACGCGCTTGCCTGGGCAAAACAAGTGGAGCAATACCGCCCGCGGTGGATTGAAGAAGCGGCGCATCCGGAGAAGATGGAAAGCTTCGTTGCGCTGCATCAGGGCACCAGCATACCGGTTGCTTCCGGCGAACATTTCTACGGGCGCTGGGAAGTGGAACGTTATTTGCGCGCAGGCGCGGTGAGCGTAGTGCAGGCGGACCCGGAATGGTGCGGCGGTCTGACGGAGTTGGTAAAGATTTGCGCGGTTGCGTCCACTCATGACGCGCAGGTGATTCCGCACGGCCATAGCATTCACGCCGCGCTGCACGCCATCGCCAGCCAATCGCCCATGACCTGCCCGCTGGCTGAATATCTGATTCTCAAGATGAGAAGCTACTACCACTTTGAGAAGCACCCGCCGCTGCCGGTGAAAGCAAGGATTGCGCTGCCTGAAGGCCCTGGCTTCGGCATTGAACTGGACGCAGCCAAGGTGGAAAAGCAGAGCGTTTTTCAGCTAAGCGCGTAGATCTTTCACCATCTGAGCGGACGCCCAATAGGAAATTGCCTGAATGGTTAGCGATGGGTTGAAGCCGCCATTGTTTACGTGAACGCTTCCGTCCACGACATACAGATTGTCTACATCGTGAACACGGCAGTGGCGATCTACAACAGATGTTTTTGGATTGTTCCCCATGCGGCATGTGCCAGCCTGGTGCTGCCCCCCACTTAAGCCGGAGCCGGGTAACGCAAGCCAGGTACGGCTGGCACCGGCTTCCTTCAACCATTCCTCACAGCGAAGCGCCAGAAACTTACCCACTTTGGCATCGTCGGGATGGCGATGTCCGCTGAGCCGGATTGTGGGGATGCCGTACGAATCTTTCAGATCAGGGGTAATTTCCGCGCGACTCTCGTACACGGGCATTTCCTGAACCGGGCTCTTGATGCCTACTGAGCGCTTGTAATACCGGCGTACAAACTTTTTATGCTCAGCACCCCATCGCGGCGTGCCCGGCGGAAGCGATTGACGCGAGAACAGGTAGGGCAGGCGAATGAATTCATTCGCCATTACGCCGCCTCCGCGTAAACCACCGGGTAGGCCATGGCTGAAATCGCAAGCGGCAACCCGCGCCGCCGGACCCAAGCCGTCGAACAGATCCTGCTCGAACAAGCCGTACGCGCCGCAATACGAATGGCCCTGCAGATTGCGCCCGACCCAGTCATACCGGTTGCCCAAGCCATGCGGAAACAGCTTTGTGGCGGAATTTAACAACAAGCGGGGCGATTCGGTTGCTGAACAGGAAACCACCACCGCTCGGCAAGGCTGCGTATAAAGCTGGCCACCCTGGATATATTCGACGGCTGCCGCACGGCCTTGGCTATCCATCACAATTCTGCTCGCCATCGCATCCGTCCGAAGCTGGCAGTGTTTCGTCGCCAAGGCCCGGGGAATGGCAGTCACCGCTGTTGAACTTTTCGCATTCACCTCACAGGCAAAGCCCACGCAGTGCGGGCAGCCGATACATCCGGGGCGGCCCATGTACTCCACTGAGTTGATCGCCATGGGAATGGGGAACGGGTGCCAGCCTAACTTGCGTGCAGCCGGAAACAGGAGCGAGGCTTCCGTATTGAACGGAAGAGGCGGCATGGGATACGGCTTGCTTCGCGGGGGCTCGAAAGGGTTTGCTCCCGCCTTACCGCTTACGCCAATTTCCCATTCCGCCTTGGTGTAAAAAGGCTCCAGATCCTGATAAGTGATAGGCCAATCGGCAAGAGAACTGCCCGGAGGTGCGCCGTAGACGGATTTCAACTTAAAATCGTTTTCGAAGTAGCGCCAGGCCATCGCGCCGTAGCTGAGCGTTCCACCGCCCACACACGCCGCGACATTGTTATACGCGCCTTCACTCGGCAGCACATTGTGAAACTTGCCATCCGCATCCTGAACCTGCCGCACGGAGCGGTCATCCGCGGGCCCAAACGCATTCCCCAGTACAGTGGTTCGCTGGCTGCGCAGTTCATCATGGCCGGATTCGCTGAACTGCTGTTTACGGCCGCGCTCAAGCAGCACGACTTCGAATCCACTGAGCGCCATTTGTTCCGCCACAATGCCGCCGCCCGCACCAGCACCGACTACCACGACATCGACGGATGGAAGAGTCAATGCTTGTGCCCCCGCATCACGTCTTCGATGCCCAGCATTTTCCAACTCGCTTCGCCCTTGTTGCCCCCATGCTCCGGGCTGCCATAGAAACCCTGCATCGTGTGATCCACAACCATCGCGAAGAATGACGTATTTTCTACCTGATGAACATACTCAAGCTGTTTGATGCGGCTGAGTTCGCTGAAATACTTTCCCATCTGTTGGCGGCACCCGGCATAGAACTGCGCAATCCCAAGGTTGTAAGCTTCCCGGTACCGCTGCAAGGGTCCGGCCAGTTGTCTGTCGATATAGAACACTACTCCAGCCGCGAGTGCCCCTGGCATATCGTCAGCAGGAATGATGTGGTCGATCATGCCTTCAATCACCTTTGCTTCGGGATCAGTGAATGTAACCAGCGGTCCCGCATACAATGGCATCGCCGCAGCGGAAATGAGAAATAGCCTTCGATTCATTCGATCCCGATATTTTATTTCGCGGTGAGGGCCATGACGGCATACCCTGTCGCTGCATCACTCATGAAGCGCCCGATATCGGAGTTCAAGTCGCGCTTCTTATTTAAGGAGTATGCGATCCACCGGCCGTCGGATGGCGCTTGATTGTTATTCAACCACTTCAATGCGCGCGCCAACGAATCGTCCGAACGCTTCACGCCCGCGCGTCGCATTGCGTAGCTAACCAGTCCGGTGGCATACCCATCACTTGCTGTTTCAAGCTCCGTCCCGTCGCGGCGCTTCCAGGTACCAATCAGTGCAGTCAAACTCCAGCCGCCATCAGCCTGCTGTACCTTCGCCAAATCGTGAATCAGGTCTAATTTCTGATGGGGCGTCAAAAGATCAGGAAGCTGAGAGGCAGCCCACAACACCACTGTTTTGTTTGCTAGCGACTGCCTGTCGAAATCACGTTTTAAATAGTCACTCAATGCCGAAATCTTTTCGCGATCGGACTCATTGCGCATGCCAGCCGCCACCGCGGCGAGTGCGGAGCCGTAATACCGCGAATCATCCGCTTCCCAAGGACGGTTATGAAAGTCCAGCCATTGGAATGAACCGCGGTTCGATCCTTCCTGGATCTGTGTTGCCCATAAATTGCGATAAGCAGCCTGAATACTCTCCGGCTGCCCGCCCGAGGACACAAGGATCAACGCGTTCAATATTGCTTCCGTGGCGCGCGATTCCGCAGTCCTATCCGGTGCTGACGCACTGCTCGGATAGAACGGTCCCACCTCATTCCAAAGACTTACGCGCTTAGCAACATTTGCGGTTAGCGCCAGTTCCGCCTCGCCAGGAGAATTCTCCCCCAAAGCGCCACGAAGAGCGGGGCGGCTTAAAGCGTACGGTACTGCCGTGTGGCACGAAACGCAGAAAGTAGCATGATCGCGCGATGCCGTGGCCCAGGTTGACCACCAAGCCGCGCGCCCGTCCAAATAAGCCGCAGCTGTTCTTGCGTCCCAGCTTTTTTCGCCCGCAAAGCACCCTGCCACAGACAACAAGGCTAGGGCAGCAAGACGATTTAGCATAAGAATTTACCCATCATACGCCGAGTTGAAAGACTGCTCCACTTACCGCTCAAGAAACTTGCAGCACAATTGCTGGCCGCGTTACCGATAACTCCGGATTGTCCCGGCGATTCGCGCACCACCCGCATGATTTCCGATCATGACGTGCCTCATCGCTTCGCTACCACCTTCATTTATCAACTTCCCTTCGGACGCAATGGGCAATTCTTCCATCCTTTGAATCCTGTTGCCGATAAGCTGATCGGCGGATGGGAAGCCACTGGCTTCTATTCGTTCCAAGCCATCCGCGCGTGAACCTTTATCGGTTCTCCACGCTGCGTGGACCGCGAACCAACAACATGGATCTATCGCTGATTAAGGACACCAGCATCCGCGAAGGCATGCGCCCAACCTGGCTCCTTCAAACGCGCTGTTCGGCGTTACCTCAGGTTCCACGCAAGCCAACTATCCAAGAAACCTGCAACTGAAACTGAAGCTGTTCTTTTAGGTCTCGGGCTAGAGTAGGAGCATGAGGCCAATCACGCTCATGCTCTTCGCTTTACCGTTGTTCGGACAGGCGAGCGAACAGGATGCCACTAAAGCTTTAGAAGCACTGTCCGGTTATGCGGCGCGGCTTCAACCGATCATGGAACAAGTAAAAGTGAACGACTGGGTGGCAAAAGGGGCCCCGGACACATATGTCGCGCAGTGGAATAGCGGAATGGCCCAGCTTAAAGGGCTCTCCGCAGTGGCGAAACAATTAGCTCCCGCGCCAGACCGTCTGGAAGACGTACTCTTCGTGCTATTCAGAATCCAAAGCCTGGAAATTACAGCAGGCTCTTTGAACGACGGCTTACGCCGCTATCAAAACCCTGCGTTAGCGGAGCTTTTGAGTGGAACGCTTGCCGAATCCACACCCTCCCGCGAAAAACTTCAACAGTTCGCGCTAGTGCTGGCAGCCGACAAAGAAAAAGAATTTCAGGTTGTAGACAAAGAGGCCCAGCGCTGCCGAGGCAACCTCACGCAATCTCCCAAACGACCTACGCGCAAATAGCGTTTTAGACGCAGAGGGCGAAGCGTTCCACCATTCGCCCCATCACTTCATCCCCAGGCAAACTTTCAAGCACCCGGTTGAAAATTTCCACCTCTATGGGTCCTGTAAAGCCAGCCGCGTCCACGGCATCCCGAATGCGCCGGATCTCAATCACTCCGTCGCCCATCATTTCTCTACCCTTCAGATGCTCCGCGGGCGGCGCGATCCAATCATTCACATGGAAGCCTAAGATCCGCCCTGAAGCGCGCGCAATTTCCGCATATAAATTCGGATCCCACCAGACGTGATAAACGTCAATCACCACCCCAACATCCAGCCTTTCGGCCATATCGTTCGCCTGGCCCAAGCTGGAGATGACGGAACGGTCCGCGCAAAACATGGGGTGCAGCGGCTCAATTCCCAGCTTCACGCCACGCTCCCGCGCGTAAGGAGCAACGGCGGCGATCCCTTCTTCCACCATCGCTCGCGCCGCATCCAAATCACGATCCGGCGCAGGCCCGCATACAAGCACCAGCACATCGGTCCCTAGCGCGACCGCTTCATCCACGGCAACCTTGTTATCCGCGATGCGGCGCGCACGCTCTTCAGCAGTCGCAGCCGGAAACATGCCCCCACGGCATAGCGCGGAGACCTTTAGACCCGCTCCGCGAACCGCTGCCACGGAAGCATCGAGCCCAATTTCCGTAATCTTATGCCGCCAGAGCCCGATCCATTCCACCCCGTGGCGCGTACAAGCGGCAGCCGCCTCCCGCACGCCCCAAGGCTCCACGGTCAACTGATTCAAACTCAATCGCGAAAGAGAAATCGACATCAGATTTCGAGGCGCGGCACATCCACCCAGCACCGCTTTGCCCAGCTATCGAGACCCAATTCGGCGAGTTGCACGCCGCGCGCGCCTTCCAAGAAATCATGCGGGAACGGGGCATCCTCCACCACGTGCCTTAGGAACAATTCCCATTGATACTTGAACGCATTATCGAACTCTGCGTTAGCGGGCACGGTCTCCCACTGATCGCGGAAATCGAATGGATTCGCAATATCCGGGTTCCACACAGCGCGCGGCGTGTTTACGCGATGCTGCACCTTGCAATCGCGCAGGCCCGCAACGGCCGTGCCGTGCGTGCCATCAACCTGAAGCACGAATAACTCTTCCCGGTTTACACGAACAGCCCAGGACGAATTCATCTGAGCGATCACACCATTCTCTAGCAAAAAGGTACCGTACGCGGCGTCATCCGCCGTGCATTTATAAGGCTTACCGGCTTCATCGAAACGCTCTTCGATATGTGTCGCCCCCAGCGCGGACATACTCTTCACGCGGCCAACAGTCCTGCCCAGTACATACTCCCAATGGCAGAACATGTCCAGAATGATTCCGCCGCCATCCTCTTTTCTGTAGTTCCAGCTTGGCCGTTGCGCGGGCTGCCAATCGCCTTCAAAGACCCAGTAGCCAAATTCTCCCCGAACCGACAGGATTTTACCGAAGAAGCCGCCCTCAATCAGACGCTTCAGCTTGCGAATTCCAGGGAGGAACAACTTATCTTGCACGATGCCGTTCTTCAGCCCGGAATTTCGCGCCAGCCTGGCTAGGCGAAGAGCCGTCGCAACATCGGGCGCCAGCGGCTTTTCACTATAGACATGCTTCCCCGCCGTAAGCGCCGCCTCTATTCCGGCCGCATGCTCAGATGTTACGGAAGAATCGAAATAAATCTGGAATTCCGGATTCGCCAGACACTCCGCCAGGTTTGTCGAAAATCGCGTGACGCCGGTACGCTCCGCCAGGGCTTCCAGCTTCTGCGCATTGCGTCCCACAAGAATCGGCTCGGGAACCAGCATGTCGCCGTTTTTCAGGGCGATTCCACCCTGCTGGCGGATCGCCGCAACGGATCGAATCAAGTGTTGATTCGTTCCCATGCGTCCCGTGACGCCGTTCATGATGATGCCGATTGTTTGTTTACTCATGCGGACAGAAATTTACCATATCAGGTCGTCAGGCAGTCCCGGGCGCAAGGTATTTACTGTTTACCCCATGTTCCACGGAAAACAAATTCATCCAGCCGTTTACGGGTTCGCGGACTTATTTCGCGGTCGCGCAAACCCGTCGCGGCGTTCGCGGGGCTGCCATAGTAGCCGATCGCCATCATGGCTACAGGATCGTGACCTGAAGGCACGTCCAAATCGTGGCGCGCCTTTTCCACATCGAAGCCGCCCATCTGGTGAACAAAAAGACCTTCCGCGGTTGCTTGCGCCAACAGATTCGCCACGGCCATTCCAGTGTCATGGAACGCGTATCGATTCGGCTTCACGTCTCCTGCCAAGGTCATCCGCGCAACGGAAAGAGCCAGTACGGGCGCGGCTTTCGCCCAGGAGTTGCTGGGTCTCAGGCAATCAGCAAGCCGTGTGAACAGCTCAGGCTCGGCGGCTGTCGCCACCACGAAAGTCCATGGCTGTTCGTTGCTGCTGGAAGGGGCCCAACGCGCAGCCTCAAAGAGCCGGTCCATCAGTTCGGCGGGAACTGGCTTCCCAGAGAAAATCACCGGGCTCCAACGCTGTTGCAGTTCCGAAAGTATCAGGTGTTCGGCAGGGGCAGGGTTTTGCATCCATTTATGATGCTCGGTTTGAAGAATAGAAACTTTCAATTGGACGGCACGCATGGCCGAAACCTAAACTCAGATATGTCGCCCAACGTGTTAACTTCGTTTCAACCCATGGGAACTCAGGTCGCGCTTCTTCATCGAATTAGCAGCATCGTTAGTTCCGGTCTTGAGCTGGACGCCATGCTGAAAGAGCTGGTGGATCTTGCCATGCAGGTGACCGATTCGGACGCTTGCCTGGTCTATCTGGCCGATCACACCACTAACGAAATTGTGTTGCGCGCCTCGCAACTGCCGCACACTTCGGAGATAGGGAATATCCGCCTCAAGATGGGCGAAGGAATCACTGGATGGGTGGCGCTGCATAAATCCGTGGTGGCTCTTGAAAAAGATGCCTCGCGCGACACCCGATTCAAGAGCTTCACCAGCTTGGCGGAAGACACTTACGAATCATTTCTCTCGGTCCCGCTTCTGAGCGGCGGCGACCTGATTGGTGTTATTAACGTGCATCATCGAGAACCGCACAAGCATACCTCCGATGAAGTCGCCATGGTCTCTTTCATTGGAGAGCAAATGGGCGGAGCGCTCGCAAAATCTCGTCTTCTTGAACAATCCGTAACGGCGAATCGGCG
>JAYTGM010000498.1:0-3501 GCA_043733425.1 Terriglobia bacterium | reverse complement strand
TGATCTCTTTACCGGACTTATCGCGCACCGTCACGTCGAGAATTACCAGGTTGCTGGTGGATTTGAACGTGGTCTCCTGCTGGAAGGCCAGGAAGAATAGCGGAATCAGTTTGAGCATGGTTTAGAAGCGCAGCCGCGCCGTGGCTGTAACCGTGCGCATGCCATTCACGGCAAGCGGTAAACCATAATTAGTCGCGTTTACCACTGTATTGAAACTGGTGATATTCGGCGAGTTGGTGAGGTTGTTGCTCTCCACCCGGATCTCAAGGCGCTTGCGGTCATCATGAACGCGGAAGGAACGCCCAAAGCCCAGATTCATGGTGAGCCGGCTGGGCCCGATGATAGTGTTGCGGCCTGCGTTGCCGTAAGCCCCGGCTGCGGGGATGGTGAAAGCAGCGAGGTTGAAAAGGCCGGTATCCGATGCAATGGGGAGACCGGTGGCATTGGCGCGCCCGCTGCCGACCGCACCGGTTCCGCCGATGTTTGCCAGGTTGCCGAGAACGCGCGCGGTGAAGGGCAGGCCGCTTGCGGCGTTCACGCCACCGGTGAACTGCCAGTCTTTCAGAAGTTTTTCGCGCCAGCCGCTGGCCTTGATGACACCGTTTTCTCCAAATGGGGAACTGTAGATGAAGAACAGATTCATGACGTGGGTCTGGTTGAAGCTGGAGAGGCCGCGCTCCGCGCTGATGTTGAGGTCGTTCTGGGCTACGACGGCTGTGCCGTTGCCGAGGGTGGAGGCGTCGTCAATCGATTTAGAGAAAGTGTAAAGCGCATTAGCGGAAATGCCCTTCGAGAAGCGGCGCGTGAAGCGGACCTGGAGCGCGTGATAGACCGAGTTGCCATCAGAGGTGTCGTAAGTGAAGCCCACTGCATTACCAATTTGCCGGCGCTGTTCGCTGGTGAGCGGAGCGCCGGGGGCGGAGCGATTCGGCAGGCGCTGAATATCGAGCCGCGTACCTTTGGTGCCTTGATAACCGAGTTCTAATACCAGCGAATGGGGCAGGGTCTGTTGCACCGAAAGATTCCAGGTTTGGATGTAGCCGAGTCTGTAATTGCGATCGATCGCGTAAGAGTTGGTGATGGTTTCGGCGGGCCGCAGGGCGAAACCGTTCTCAATGGTGAGCGGCTGCTGCAAGCTGGTTGTGAGCGATGCGGACTTGGCGAAAGGCGGCTGCGAGGCAAGACGATTTGTGAATTGAGTGTAAATGGCACCGTTATAAAAGATGCTGTACCCGGCACGGACAAGAGTCTGCTTCTTGGCCCAAGGCCGCCATGCGACGGCGGTTCGCGGTGAAAAGTTATTCTTCTCTGGATCGATCAGGCCATCTGGAAACTTGCCGCTGTAGGGACCGATGCTGCCCGGCGTGACGACAGCTACGGCGGTGAAACCGGGCGCGATATCGAGGTTCGCGATGTGGCCGTATTTTTCGTGGAACGGAGTGAAGTATTCATAGCGCAGACCCAGATTGAAAGTCAGATTGGGAAGCACTTTCCAATCGTCAGTCAGGTAGGCGTTATAGACGGAGCCGCGGAAATAATTCGAGTTGGTTCCGAAGCGAACGCTGCTCGATTGCGGAAGCCCCAGCAGGTAATCCGCGAAATCGTAACCGGTGTTCGCGAGTGGCTGGCTGTTCGCATCGAAGCCGCTGGTGAGCAGGCCGGAAAAAGAATAGCTGCCGCGCCCGTTTGCGTCCGTACGGATGTTGAATTGTTGGCGGCGATATTCACCGCCGACTACGAACGTATGGCGGCCGCGCACCAGCGTGAGCCCGTCAGTCAGGCCTGCAGTCTGGTTACGCGTGAGGTTGGGGCTGCCATCGTTGAGCGCGCCGAAGTTAGTGAAGGAGAGGTTGGGCGGCCCGAAATTGATGGGATCGCGCGAGGTGCCGTTGATGCCAAGCTGGGCGGCTACGTCCGCGCCGTAAGAGAAAAATGGAACGGTTTCACTGCGATTCCTACTGAAATTGACGGCCGCGCTATTTAGCATGCGGGCGCTGAACGTGTGGGTCCAACTCAAGGTGGCGGAGGTGCCGAAGCCGGTTGCTTCATCAATGTACCCGAAGAGCTGCGCGTTGCGCGCGGCGCGATTCTGCAGGTTCATGTTGAGGCTAAGTTGATCGCGCTTGGTGACAGGGCGATTAAAACGCAGGTTGAGATTATCCGTATTTTGAGGGATGGAGCGGATGATTTGATAGTTCTGGACAGTTCCGGGTTGGTTCGCGCGCGGGATGAAGGAGAGGAGCTTGAGGGCTGTCGGGTCAAGGCGGGACTGCGGAATTATGTTTCCGGGAAAGGGAGCATTGGTGCGGGGGTCGTATATGTTGACGGTGGAGGTTGTGAGGGAGCGCGAAAAATCGCCCGTGCGTTCGAGATCGGTGGGAACGGTATCGAATCGATCGTATGGAGTGCGGCTACGATTGCCGTTGTAGTTGATGAAGAAGAACGTCTGATCGCTATGAATCAGGTGCGGGATGTTGAGCGCGCCGCCGGCGGAAAGCCCGAAGCGGATGGAGCCGTAAGATCGCTTGAGAAGTTCCTGGCCGGTGAGCGAATACTGACGCGCATTGAAGGCGGAGTTGCCGACCGTGGCTGTGGCCTGCCCGCGAATTGCATTGCGATTGCGAGCGGCGCGGTTGCCGAAATTTGGGTTGCCCTGACCGGGCCTTCCGGCGCGCCGGCCACCGTCGGGACGCCCGCCGCCGAACCCGCCACGCCCACCGCCTCCACGGCCGCCAAAGCCACCGCCCGCGCCTTGGCCCTGCAGATTGCCGCCCTCCCCAAATGGGTTGTTCTGGCCGTTGCCGGCGTCGGGACCGCGAGCGAAAGTGTCTTCCTGACGAGCTTGAGAAAGGCCTTGGGTAAGGCTGCCGCTGACGACAAAGGCTTCGCTGGCGTTGGCGTTTTCAGGGACGGCGGAAGGTTCCGGGGCAGCGGCGATCTGGGCGTCAGCCGCGCTTTGATTCAGAGTAACGTTTTGAAAGCCGCCAGCGGCGCTCCGTCTTCCCAAGGCGGGAGCAGGAGCAGGAGCGGCTGGCTTCGGGCGCAGATCCAGGTTCCACGTTTCTACAGCCGGTATGGCCGATATTGTGACCTGTTTTTTCTGCGAAACGAAGCCGAAGCTTTCGATCTCAATGGTCCAGGTGCCGGACGGCAAAACCTTAAAATGGTAGTGGCCGTCTTCATCAGATAGCGAGGAAAACTTCTGTGTTCCCGCAGTCGCGGTGACGGTTGCGCCGGGGATCGGCTGGCCGCCAGAGCGCACCACACCATCTTGCGCCAGGGCCAACGCAGCCCCGGCAAGCAGTAACGAGCCGGCCTTCACCATTTCTAATTGTAAGAAGCGTTGCGCAATTTAGGTGGCGGAGCGCTTGGCACTGAATTCCTGCACGCGGTCATTGCCTTCCATGGAGCGAGTGAATTTGATGGTGTCGCCGGACATTACGCCCTTGAAGTTCAGGCGGCGTTCGTTGTCGCCCATCTTCATGACAACGGTGAAGGTGA
>JAYTGM010000497.1:0-3505 GCA_043733425.1 Terriglobia bacterium | reverse complement strand
CCCGCACCGGTTCGGGATGGCTGCTTTTCACGTAGTATTATAGCCATTAAAGCTTGCGGACCTTCGTAAGCGTGCGTTCTATGACTTCGATTGGCGAGACACTGCGTTCCGAACGCCTGCAGCAAGGTCTCGATCTTCAGCAGCTTTCACAGACAACGAAAATTGGTACCCGGATGCTCCAGGCCATGGAGCAGAATGATTTCAGCAAGCTGCCTGGCGGCGTGTTCACGCGCAGCTTCATCCGGCAATACGCGGCCGCTCTGGGAATGGAACCGAATGCGCTTGACGAACAGGTAAGCAACCTGCAAATTGCCTCGGAAGAGCCGCCGAAAAACGAGCCACGCAAGGATGTGATTACCGAGGGCTCTCATTACTCACTATCCGATTACAATTCTTCTCGGAACCCCGGTTCTTTTTTGATGTCGCTAGTTTGGGTTGCTTTGGCCGTTGCGGTAGGCGGAGCGGTTTACTTCCTGATGAACCGCACGCCTGTTAGCGTCACCCCGCAGCGTTCAAGCGCAGTTACGTCTGAGCCAACGCCGGTTGCCGCAGTAGCACCCGTTCCGGCTCCTGCATCGACGCCCTCCAGCCCGGTTGAGGTGGTTCTTACGGCGAAGGAGAAAACATGGGTTTCCATTACGGCAGATGGCAAGTCACAATTTGTCGGCGATATGCAACTGAATGAAAAGCGCACGGTGCAGGCACAAGACCGAGTGAAACTGATCGCAGGCAACGCCGGGGGCCTGGACGTTCAATTAAACGGCAAGCCCGTGGATGCCATTGGCCCTAAAGGGCAGGTGCGCGTGGTGGAATTTACCTCGGCGGGAACTCACGTTGTGCCGCGTACGCCAAAACCGGTGCCTTTACCCTGAGCCTTTTCCGCTTGCAGTTCCCGTTTTGCGCGAAACGAAGCCAATCGCGCATGGCGCTCAGCGACTAATATTTCGCGCCGCCGCCGCTGCTTTGTTCCAATATCCACGCGGCGCCAGAATTTCCAGAAATAATCGAACGCGGAAATTAATGAAAAAGCCACCACCACTGCCATACTCCAATGTGCGGCGGGGGTGAACCAGGGGTGCCTCATACTCACTAACAAAAGGCATATTCCCAATACCTGCGCGGTAGTCTTTGTTTTCCCCAGGTCGCTTGCCTTAATGACGTAGCCTTCCGCTGCTGCAATGCTTCGCAGGCCAGAGACTGCAAATTCGCGCCCGATAAGCAGTATCACCAACCAACCCGGAACGGCACGCACCTGTACCAGCGCGATCAGCGCGGCCGATACCAACATCTTGTCCGCGATGGGGTCCAGCAGAGTCCCAATGGTGGTAATCTGCCCCAGTTTTCTGGCCAGATAGCCGTCCAGGAGATCAGTGGCGGCCGCGCATAAGAAAATCGCCAGCGCCAGCCAATCGTTGGTAATTTGAATTCCAAAAATATGGAATTGAATTTCCTGTTCCACCAGTGCCGCCACTAGGAGTGGCACGAAAAATATGCGCGCAATGGTAAGGAAATTCGGGATATTCATCGCTAGCCGTGTTTGGAAACTGTGGAAAAGGCTGTGAAACAGTGAATTCGGATCGAACTGCCGTACGAGCTAAACTTTTTTGGAAAATTTTGGCTTAAGTGTTTAACTGAGAACAAGTTACGGCAAATGCTGAAGTTTGGTTCAAATTTCGGCAGACTCGGGTTTTGCCAGATGTCAAGCTCTTGCAAAGCTTTTCTCCACAAAGATTTCCACAGCTACTCGATCGGGCTAGTTATAAACCTGGCAAGCCGCCGCCTTAACGACTCTGACACACTTGCATCGATCACGCAAAGGTCTTCCACATAGCGGATTTCAAAAATGCGCGCATGTTCGTGCACCTGCGCAATAGAGGCAGTATCAGCATTTGGGATTCGAAATTCAGTGCGGGTAAGCGGGTCAAAAGACAGTACGGAATCGATTCCTTCCAGCAGCGCTTCCATGCCTTCACCTGTGCTGCCCGCAACCAGAACGGCCCTGGGATCCAGCTTTCCGCCGGCGTCACCTAAAAGCCTTTGACGAAGCACCTCGGGGTCACGATCTTCCGGTGCCAGCAAGTCAGCCTTGTTCAGCACCAGAAGCTGCGTGGTGGCGGAAGCGCCAATTTCGGAAAGCACTTCTAAGACGTGGGATGTGTGGGCAGCAGCATGGGGAGAACTTACATCCACCACATGCAATATCAGGGTAGCCTCGGCTACCTCCTCGAGGGTCGCCCGGAATGCCTTCACCAATGTGGTCGGCAGGTTACGGATAAAGCCAACCGTATCGCTTAGCAGGGCGCGTCTCCGCGAAGGCAAAGTCACCCCTCGAACCGTCGGGTCTAAAGTCGCGAACATGCGTGCGTCGGCGGTTACGCTAGAGCTTGTCAGGCGATTAAAAAGGGTAGATTTCCCCGCATTCGTATACCCCACCATGGCTAAGGTGGGCAACGGCACGGATTGCCGCTTGGACCGGTGCAAACCGCGGCCGGAGCGCACCTGCTCCAGATCCCCTTCCAGTTTCTTGATGCGCTTCGAAATGCGGCGGCGGTCGGTTTCCAGCTTAGTTTCGCCGGGACCTCGCGTTCCAATACCGCCGCCCAGCCGGGAAAGCGAAACACCCTGCCCGCTCAAGCGAGGGAGCAGGTAACTCAACTGCGCCAGTTCCACCTGCAGCCTGCCTTCGCTGGTGCGGGCGCGGCTGGCAAATATGTCTAAAATGAGCTGCGTTCGGTCGATAACTTTCCGGTCAAGCTCCTTTTCCAGATTGCGCTGCTGGGTAGGGGTAAGGTCGTGGTCGAACAGGATGACATCCGCTTCCGTGGCATCAGCCTCTGCTTTCAGTTCTGCAACTTTACCGGGCCCAATCAGGGTGGAAGCTAACGGCTTATCGCGAGATTGTACCAGCACGTTGACAACTGCCGCTCCCGCGGTAGCCGCTAACTCCCGCAACTCTGACAAGCTATCTTCTGTGGATGTTATTGAGCCGCGGCTTTTCCTATCATGACTCTTGCGATCAAACCCAACTAGAATCGCTTTCTCGTGCAGTGTTTGTGGCGGGAGCGCGGCCTTGCCCTCAACTCAGCGTAAACTAATCAGCAACAGACGACGTGTCCACAGGCGGACCGGGCATGCTGCTGCCCACCCCCGCTCCAGCAGCTGAAGTATGAGCCAGGGGCGAAGCCAAATGTGCCGGACGCTGAGTGACCACGGTTGAAATCGCGTGCTTAAAGATCAACTGCTCCTGGTTGTTTGTTTCCATCACCAGTGAGTATTTATCAAAGCTTTTGATGCGCCCTGACAGCTTTACCCCGCTCAACAGATAGACCGTCACCACGCCTTTTTCCTTGCGGGCATTATTGAGAAAACTATCCTGAATATTCTGGGCTGGCTTATCCATAACTAGGTCGGCGGTAGCAAATTGCGTCGGTATCTGGTAATCATACACCCAATGTCGATGTTTTACAGGATTGCCACCGGGAGAGCAAAATGAGTATTCTAGGGG
>JAYTGM010000496.1:0-3511 GCA_043733425.1 Terriglobia bacterium | reverse complement strand
ACGTCACCATGGAGTTCTGATTTTCACGGGCACCCATACCGAACGAGTAGGTTTTTCGCTGCTGAATGCTATCCCAATAATGAGAAGCATAATCACTCACGCCCCCTGGCTTCATCCAATTCCGCTGTGCAAACGTGGCTGCCGCACCGGCAGGCGGCCAACTGATGTTGACAGCAGGTGAGGCACTGCGCAGCCATGCGGCAACATTGGAAAGAATGTTGTTGGGCAACACGGGGTTGCACATGACATTGCCGGGACAGGGAACGCGTCCCGAAAACCAAAGGTATTCGAGGTTCGGGCTATTGATCGCGTCAAACGTCCGGGTACCGGAAACAGGATTCGGAATCGTAAAGTTCACCTGCGTTCCGGCAATTGTCGAAACCGTATCCGCAAGGCCCACCGGCGGAGTAAGGGCCGTACCGCCCGCCAGTACAAACGTTCCCCCCGGCAAAATGGGTTCATGGAACGTGCTCTCTAGCGGATCCATAAGAGAAGGCCAGGTGAACGCGCATTGGGCACCGGTGCAAGTAGCGGATTGCATGGTGTGCGCCGTTCCGATCAGCCCTACAGGAGTCGGATTGCCGCCCCAGAGTGCGGAAGATTCGTCCACTACATCCAGCGCAAGACCAGCACCGCTTTGCGCGAATTTCTGCATCGCGTATTGCACGGCTTGCGGGGCGCTGGGCCAGTTCGCGGTCCAGTAACCCTCCCAACCGGGGCGGCGCACGATATCGTCGCCAGACCCTAAAACGCGAAATCCATTCGCCAGTGACCAGGCCCAGGCGGACGCGTAGGAATTGCTATCGAAATTCTGCTTCCACGTAGCAAACGGCATAGTCAAATTACTATTCGGAAGGTAAATGCCTTTGTTTAAGGTGTTGATGCCCGCCCGTTTCGCCTCAGCGTAAAGAGACGAGTCGGCTTGCAAGAGATCGGGCGTCAGTTGAAACGGAGCGATCGCGAACAGAGATTTTCCAGCGATATAGGTTGTGCCAAAACTGCCCGCGTCCTGAAAGTGAGGTAAGCCCGGCGTATTCCGCACCCATACGTGAACCAGTGCGGATCGCCCGCCTTCGGAAACTGTGATATCGCCATAACCTTCCTGCATGCCCAGCACCAGACCGGATGGGCTGACCTGAATGCCGGGTGAACTGGTAGCCGTATTCAGAAGATAGGTAGGCGCTGCGCAAGGGTCCTGATCCTGATTCGTATACACGCGGGTGCAAGTCAATTGGACACCGGTGGATACTGGCGTATAGATAAACAGGTAGTTGGGAAGTATCTCCATCAACGCGCGCGCATTCGTCACGGTGACGTTCTGGGTCACCATGCCGCGAAAGTCCAGGTTGGGCGCACTGAGGTTGGTGACGGGATAGTCATTGGAGTGAAACGCGAAGTGAAACTCATGCCGCCCATTCGTGTACGCCGTGGTATCCAGAATGGTATTGCGCGCATTTTGATGGACTGCGTCCTGATCGGAAAAGAGCAGGCCATAAGGATTCGGTCCGATTTCGCCATCCATAAAAATTTGCCAGTAGGCCGGAAAGTGAGAACGGTCGTAAGCTGTCAGCGCCAGTGGCACACTGCCTGTTAACACCGCGGGGAGGGTTGCGGTAGCCGCGTTGCCGAAGTTATTCAGCACCACGGACCGGACATCCTGAAGAAGAATATTGTCCAGATCATCCCGCACCGTGGTCTCAATTTGGCTATTCCCGTCTGAGGCAAGAGCGGAGTTCCACATCACTTGAAACGTGGGGTTCGATGCTTGCGCGGGAATGCGCGCAATTCGATTGGAACCGATGGTGTATTCAACCGAGGCCGCCTTCGAAAGATTGCTACCGTTGACGGCTAGCTGAATGTTGCCGGTTACAGTTTGATTCGGGGCCGGGCTGGTGACCGTGATCGTGCCGGCCGCAATGCCGGTGTACTGAAACCTGACGTCTGCATATCCACCGGCGGGAACAATGACGGAAGCAAGGTTGCCAGGTTGAAAGGAAGTAGCTAAATGAGCGGTGCAGTTGGCGCAAATGGAATAGGAAACGGTGTAACCGGCGGGTGCGCTGGATAAGACGGTGTGAACACCCGCGGGCATAGCCGCGGCAAATGGCGAAGCGCCGGCGGCAAAGGACTGCACGCCATCCACGGTCAGGGCCGCGCCCGTGAACGTACTGCCATCCGTCAAGTTGCGCGTGCCTTGCAAAGTTCCTGGCTGCGCCGTGTAAACCCAGGCAACATCCACGGTGCCGTTGATGGGAACCACGATTCTGACGGAGCTTCCTGTAACGAAACTGGGGGCCTGATGATTGGTGCAATTGACACAGACCGAATAAGAAATTACGTAACCAACGGGCGCATTTGAATCCAGGACATGAACACCCGGAAAAATGAAAGATTGGATTGAAGGATTATTGGACCCGGAAATCTGATTTCCGTCGAGTGAGATAACACCCATCACCAGACCAGCGCCGCCCACCAGGGATTTGGTTCCGGTTAAAGTCTCCGCTTTCAGTACAGCCGCGAAGAATAATATGTGAGCAATACTTTTCAATCTGAACTTGACCTTGATAATTTAATAAAACTTTGAACGTTTGTATTGCTTGTTACAGTTTACGGATAATCTAGTATTCTGTCCAGCAAACGCGTCGGAGCATGAGCGTGCTCTATTGGAGTCTGGTATGCGAGCACTTTTTCTCACGGTTTTTTGCAGCTTTCCATTTTTCGGGCTACTAGACGGACAGGTGACCAAGCAGGAAACTGGCTGGGCCACGGCCAAGTCGCTTCCGAATGTAGATCTCAGCGGGCTTTCCGCGGCGCAGCAACAGCTGGTTTTGAAAGTGTTTCGCGAGGAAAATTGCGCCTGTGGATGCAGTATGAAAGTGGCGCAGTGCCGGGTGGAAGATCCAAAATGCACCACCAGCCGGGGGATGACGGCGAAGGCGCTAAAGGCTCTCCGCGAGGGAAAGACGGAAAAGGAGTTGCGCGCGCTTTTAGAAGCCGGGCCGCAACCGCAAAGCGTTCTGGATGACCCGGTCAAACTCTCGTTGGCCGGTGCGCCCGTCAAAGGCCCGGCTAACGCCAAGATCACTCTGGCTGAATTCTCTGACTTCGAATGTCCTTACTGTTCGAAAGCGGTTCTTGAGCTGGAGGCCATTCAAAAAGCCTTTCCGAACGATGTAAAACTGATCTACAAGCAGTTTCCTCTGGCAGCCATTCATCCGCGCGCCATGTTAGCCGCGCAAGCCGCCATAGCCGCTCATGCGCAAGGCAAGTTCTGGCCCTTGCATGACCGCATGTTCGCTAACCACACGAAACTGACGCGCGAAAACATTCTGACCTGGGCCAAAGAATTTGGGTGCAACATCCCCAAATTCACAGCCGATATGGATTCCGCGAAGACGAAGGAACAAGTGGCGCGTGATGTGGCGCAGGGTGAAGACGCTGGCGTGGAAGGCACACCGACCATCTTCGTAAACGGGAAGCATTATAACGGCTCATTGGAATTGCAGCCGTT
>JAYTGM010000495.1:0-3514 GCA_043733425.1 Terriglobia bacterium | reverse complement strand
TGACGATGCCGATACGCTGCGCGGGATACATGCGGATGAATGATCCGTAACCATCGCGATTGCCGGTATGTTCCAGAATGCGCGCAGCGCCTTCGCCGCGGATATCGAGACCATAGCCGTATTGCGTCTTGCCGTCCTTCGACTTCGCCAGATACGGTTTCGAGATCGCGGGAGCAAAGCTTAGGTTTAGAACAGCAATCATCCATTTGGCAAGGTCGCCTGTGTTGCTGAACAGCGAACCGGCCGGCCACGCGCCAGCGTAATCGGCAGCAGGGCGGATGATGGCGCGGTGGTTGTCGTGGCCTTCGGCAAGCGGATAGGTCATCGCCATGGTGGGCCGGAACGTACTCTGCGCCATACCCAGCGGGCGCAAGATGCGTTCTTCCACTGTGTCCGCAAACGGCTTGCCGGAAAGGACCTGCGCAAGATATCCGGCGAGCACGTAACTCGGGTTGGAATACTTGAACTGCTTGCCTGCCGGGCCTTCGCAATAGTCTTCACGCCAACCGCGTACGTTGGCCTCTAGCGCTGAATCGTCATGCGAACCGAACATGGGCGCGACATCCTTCAGCCCCGCCGAGTGTGTGAGCAGTTGATGCGCGGTGACAGCACCGATGCACGCGGGCAGGCCTGGAATATACCGGCTGACAGGGGCTTGCAAATCCAGTTTGCCCTGGTCCACGAAGGTCAGCAGCGTGGCTGCGGTGATCATTTTCGTGGTGGAACCAAGGCGGAAGAGCATGTCGGGCGTGACGGCCGCCCCGGTCTCCACGCTCGCGACGCCGAACGCTTTCCGATAGATCACTTCCGTTCCGCGTGTGATGGCGACGGAGATGCCGGGCGAAGCTTCACTGCGCAAGGATGCTTCAAGAGTCGTGAAGTCCTGTGCGTGGATTACTGTTGCGAACACAGCCGCGAAACAGAGCCGGTTTACCATCGCTGTTCGGCCAAATGATCGCTGGCGCGCAACGCTAAAGCCAGGATGGTGAGCGTAGGATTTTGAGCGCCACCGGAAACGAAGCTGCTGCCATCCACCACGTAAAGATTCTTGATGTCGTGGCTTTGGTTCCAGCCGTTGAGCACGCTGGTCTTCGGGTCCGCTCCCATGCGGCAGGTCCCCAGATCGTGAATGCTTTCACCGAACGGTACGAAATGAGCGTGCTTGCCGATCACCTGGAACCCGGCTTCGTGACATAACTCTTCAGCTGTATTCATGGAATCGGTGGCCATCTCGCGTTCGTTGTCGGAATAGCGGCAATCGAAACGGAGCGAAGGAATGCCCCAGGCATCTTTGCAATCCTTATCGATGGTGACGCGGTTCTCTGGACGGGCAAGAACTTCGCCCATGGTGGTCATGCTGAAGCCCTGATTAGTGACTTGCGCCAACTTGCGCTGCAGCGCTTCGCCATATAACGGGAAGTACTTCGGGTTGGGCGTGCCACCGCTGCCGAAATCATACGCGTAGCCGCGCAGAAAATTCTTCTCCGTCCGCTTCCCCACGTTGCGGAACTTGGGAATATAGCCGGAGCCACCGAAGGGCGCCTTAGCATCGGGAACAATCGCCTGCACAACATTCTTAACGTAAATCTGGTCGAAGAGATACCGGCCCAAGACGCCACTGGAGTTCGCAATACCGGAGTTCAACAGCAGGCGCGTGGATTCCAGGCACGACGCTCCCACTACAACAACGCGTGCCTTGGCGCGCAGTTCGCGGCTGCTGTGCCGGTCCAGAAATGAAACGCCGTTCACCAGACCGGTATTGCGGTCAGTCGTGATTTCACGCACCACGGCATTGGGCACGATGGTCAAGTTGCCGGTCTTCAGTGCATCCGGCAGAAGAAGGTTTACGGAACTCGCCAGAGCCCCGGTGGACCGCCGCTGCTTTGTGACCGGTACGTTCTTCGTTTTGCAAGCCGCGATGAACCCGGCGACGGCAGCGCTATCGTGGCTGGTATCCGGCAGCAGGTTGCCATCAGGAATTTGTTCGAAGCCTTCATTGCGGCCCGCAACTTTGAAAAGCGGCTCCGCCTTGTCGTAATAAGGCGCAAGGTCCTTATAGCGGATCGGCCAGTTGTCACCGAAGCCATCGCGATCGTGCCCGGCAAACTCCTGATCGCTCAAGCGCCAGCAGGCACGGCCCCAGATCAGCGTCTTGCCGCCGACCAGCCGCACACGCACCCAATAGAACGGGTCCTTCGGATCAGTGGTGTACGGGTTCTGCTTTTCATCCAGCCAGAGGTTCGCGTTGAACTCATCGGCTTGCGTGACATGGGGAAAACGGCCGGGACGCCCGAACCCGCGGTACGGCAGTTCGTAAACTTTCTTCGGTATGCGGTCGCGCTTGAAATCTAAAGCGGGCCCGGCGTCAAGCATGAGGCACTTGATGCCGCGCTGGCAGAGGTTCCACGCCACCATACCGCCCGAAGCACCGGACCCGATAATCACTACGTCATGGGTTGGCGTGCTCATTCGACAGGCAGCCAATAGGTACCAGTTCCAGTGACGGCGGGGTTGCGCTTCGCCACCGCGGCAATCCATTCGCGCGAATTCACGGCTGCCGTCAGAATGTCGTGCTTTGCCTGTTGCAGGAATTTCGCGTAAGGATCGCGGGGCTCTTCATAGGTCCAAGGCTCGGATAGGGGAGCTAAATCGAGCGCATGATTCAGGCCGTCACGGTACAACTTTTGCTGGTCCGCGCCGGAGCGGCTAATCAAAAAATCGAGAAACTCCGGAACACGGGTATCCAGCGCGCCGGGTGTTTCGCCAACGCGAGGCAGCATGGTGTCGCAGAGTTTTTCAAGCGCGGCGAACTGCTTGGCCGTGAAGAAACTCGGGATGGGATCGGCGATGGCATCCGAGGTTTCTGAA
Organism: Terriglobia bacterium; assembly: GCA_043733425.1. Classification (GTDB taxonomy): domain Bacteria; phylum Acidobacteriota; class Terriglobia; order Bryobacterales; family Bryobacteraceae; genus JALYXI01. The sequence goes on along the minus strand of JAYTGM010000495.1, from coordinate 646 downwards.
TCGAGGCGCGGGTCTTCTTCCTTGCCAGCCGCAGTGGGACGGGGCAGGACCGGATTCTGCTGTGCAGAGGCCAGGACCGGTAGGGCGGCTGCGGTTTTGAGTAGATCTCGGCGCTTCACTGTTCTGAAGAATTATATCGCCCGTGCACGCGCGCTATTTAGGAGGCGGTGCGGACTTCTCATCCGGCAGCGGTGCCGGATCGTCAAACGTGATCACCGCATCGGCGGAGAACTTCTGGTACGAGCGGAATTCCACATCGTTTTTCGATTGGAAGCGACCGCGGTTCAGGCGAATCTCCGCCTTTAATGGCAGCAAGAATTGGCGTCCGCTTAAGTCTGTAAAGTCATAATCGAGCTGGGTCTGGGCAAGCTGGATGGGGAAGGAGGAAGGGATGTTAACGCTTTGCATGAAAACGCGCAAGATTTGTGAGGTATCGCGATCCACGTAGATGTAACCGTTATAGGCGGGGACAATTTGCTGCTTAGATTCCCCATCCAGAATGCCCCATTCTGAATGAGCCTGATCGACGGCGAACGTGAAAACGTGGGTGACGTGGCCACGGATGCGGCCCCAGCGGTCCCAATGAAACTCCGCGTCGGATTTGGGTGCAAAGATATATTTCAGCAGGCTGCCGAACTCGCCGGAA
>JAYTGM010000494.1:0-3514 GCA_043733425.1 Terriglobia bacterium | reverse complement strand
TCGGGATTGGATCCGCGATCCGACAGGGGGCCGGTCGCATCCAGATCGACCTGCTGCCTGCGAGTCTGGACGTTGACATCGATCTGGCCGGCGATTTGACGGCGGACAATGGTACGGACAAAGCCCATCAACCGTTCGGGTTCGCGCAATTCGCCTTTTCGGATCGCCTGAATGACGACCAGGAAGCAATCGTGCATGCGATCGTCGAGATCCTGGGGACCAAGCTGACGGCACAGGTAGAAGCGGATACCGCGCGAGAACACGCGATAGAGTTCTTCCATGGCCGCATCTTCATTCGCCTGGATGCGGCGGACCAGATCGACCCAGTCATAGACGGGCTGGCCGGAATTATTCGCGGCTTGGGGTTGCTCTGGCGAAGCAGCCTGATTATTGCCGACCGAAGATATTCCAGCAGTCTCCATGCACTCTTATTAATTGCCATTTTACAAACAAAGTCAAATACTACTCGGTTCCCATTAAAAAATAACTTGCCCAAAATTGGGGTTTAGCGCGCCAGCCGCCTTCCTCAATAGTTTTTTGGTATGCAAATAATAAAGCAAACGAAGGACCCTTTTCTGGAAATTCTTTCAATTTCTGGTAGAAATGTACAAAAAACTGGCCATCGTCATCGGGCCCGGGCCACCGGGTGGCTAATACGTTTGAGGCTCCTGCCGCGATCCAGGCCCGGGTAAGGCCCATCAAGCCGGAGGCAGCCCGAACTTCACCCGTCCCGGAACTGCATCCATTGAGAACGACGAGGCCGGCGGTAATCCGTCTGGCGGAGATTTCCGCCGGGGCGAGAAACTCGGGCCGGCCGCCCGAATCCATGCTGAGGGCAATCCATCCGGTGTGCAATTGATCACTTGCTTCCAGAATGTGAGTGGCGAAGTGAATTATGGAGGGGTTACGGGCCACCTCAGCCCAGAGGCGTTCGCGCGATGCCGATGCGCCTGTCAAAATTACGTCTCCGGGGCGGTTCCACGCACTGGCTACGGCGTGAACTTCATCGGCCGCCGCCCAAAGGCGGGCGAAGTGGAACGAGGGTTCCGTCTGGAGCCAGTCATTTGCCGAAACGAACCCATTTTCGGCAACCGACGGCGCTGGATGCCAGCGGACATCCGCTCGATTGTAAATAGGGTCGCCTAACCCTAGGAGAGATCCATGAAAATCTGGCCTGCGCAAGGATGAGGCGAACATCAGTGCGCCCGGCGTGGCTTGGAGGGCGTGAGTTGCGCCCAGGTAAACCGGCTTTCCATTTGCAAACCGAACAACGAGTGCCGGCATGGGGAGAGAAAACAATTCCTGATCCAGGGAAAAGAGCCATCTTTCCGGTGAGGTGAACCGCTTTGGGAGGCGGCTAAAGAGCACATCATAGAGCGCGGCACCTTTCTGTTCCGCGCAAGGCGCACCGCGGAGCACGCAATTCTGAAAATCGTGAATCTGGTTTTTGATATCAGCGCGAGCAGGCAAAGGGAAAACGGCTATATCGGTTTTGATGACGGCCCAAAGCCAGGATGATTCGTCACCCAACTGGAAGCTGAGGAGGACAGTGCCGGAATCGAGTTTTTTCTGGGTGGAAGCCGCCGCCGGTTCAAGGGCGGAAATGGTGGGTACTCCCGATGCGGCTTCGAGTTCATCGAGGACGGCGTGTAGTTTGGCGATGGTATGGCGGATTTCAGGCGAATCCTGTTGCATGGCGGCCCGTTCCCCATCTTGCAGGAGTGACAAAGTTTCTCCGTAACGGGCGGGTAATTTGTTATGCCACCCGGTTTCGCGTTCCGCCAGAGCCCGCAAACTGGTGGCGCGGTTCTCTTCCGCGGCCTGAAATGTTTCTTTCGCCAGACTTATGCCCTTGCTGGCGGCATAACGATTTCCCACATCGACATAAAGCGAATATAGATCAGATAAAGCTGTTTCCGAGCTGGTGCGGTTGGCATCATTTGCAACAACTTCAGCGCGCCAGTGGCGAGCCAATTCCACAGCTTTTCCGAGGCTTTCCCATGCTTTTTGGGAATCGCCGGATTTCGTGAGCAATAGACCGCGGGCAAAATAAATATTCCAGGAAGGCGTTACATTACCGGGATTTTTTATTTCCTCGATTGCGGAATCGAGCAGGGCGGCTGCTTCGCGGGGCCGCCCCTGTTCAGAACGCAAAGCGGCGAGGTGATAAAAGGAACTGCCGAGATCCCCCGACTTGAACATTTTTCGGAGCCGGAGAGATTCGGTAAGAGCGCGGTCAGCTTCCGGGAGGCGATGTTCGACGGTGTATCGATAGCCGATATAATCCAAGGCCCACGCCGCAGTGTTGATATCGCCTGCGCGAAAAGCCCCGTCAACGGCCCGGCGAATCAGGGGCTCTGCTTTTTGCAGGTCGTGTTGTTCCGCCAAAATCTGGGCCATGGGAATGACTACGCGGGCGTACTGGGGGTGATCCTCACGCAGGACAGCGAGCGCCCGATCACCGGCTTGCGTCGCTCCGGCGGTATTGCTCATTTGCATATAAAGAGAGGCAATATTCGCATTCGCGGTGGCAATAAAATCGCGGTCGCCGGTTCGTTCCGCGGCGCGCCTGGCCCGCTCCATTGTGGATAAAGCGTCCTGGTAACGGAAGATTGTGAGTTGACACCCGCCCGCATTGATTAAAGATTTGGCGACCATTTTAAAATCGCCCAAAGCGGTGGCGCGTTTCGCGGCTTCAAGATATAGCGGAATTGCATCGGCAACATGGTGACTGGTGTAAAGCAGAAATGCTTTATGAGCCGAGCGGTGAAGCATCCTGTTATCAGATATTTTTGGTTTTAAAGGGGTAGGGTGTGCCTGCTGACACGAGGATGAAACTAGTGCTAGCGCGAATACGGCGAACGACGCAAAGGCGACTTTCTTTAGATAATGGGACAAGAAAAGTCTGGCTTCCTTGGTGAATACCGGAGTATATCACCAAGGAAATACCAGTTATATTGGAAAACTTTTTCAAAGAGTTTTCCTTCGGATGTGCGAATAGCGATGTCGCGCGCCTGTGTACGCGCCGGTATTACAAACTAACTAAAACAGGTCGGGGATGATAATTACGACAGGTCCGAAGCCCATTTAGTCCTTTTCCGGCCCCCTTCGACAGACGGGAGCCTTCTGCCCGGAGGTTAACAGGCACCAACAAATAAACAGCCTTCAGAATTTATGTATTCCTTTCATATGAAAGCCTTTAAGGTTATTATTTGCGGCTGTGAATGTGATTTACGGGTGTGCCTGTTTTTAGGATTCCGGGCTTGAAGGAGCGCTACACGGTCATTACGCTAAACTTTAAGACGTGTTCCAATTTCGTAGATTTTCATGCCTGCTTTTAGGGGCGTGGCTGGCGGGCAGCGTCTTCATGGACCTGGTTGCCGTGCAGAATTTCAAGTCGGTAGAACGGTTTTTGGCCGATACGGGTATCAGTGCGGCGGTAGATGTGCACACCTTGGGGAAAGCGGAAACGCGGGTTCTGTTGCGGCACCTGGTGGGAGAGCAGAACCGGTTT
>JAYTGM010000493.1:0-3517 GCA_043733425.1 Terriglobia bacterium | reverse complement strand
ATTCCGGAAACCTGCCAACCACCAACAATCTTTCCAGCCACATTGTTTGACAGGAACTGCTTACCCTTCCCAAAGGGCAGTTGGTAGATATAGCTCTGAACGTAATTCAGGGTCCGGTCGAAATCCGCGCGTGCATAATTGCGGTGCTGGTCCACGTTGAAGTACAGCCCGCCATCGTCTCCGGTTTGAAAATCCATTGCTTTGCTCCAGGTGAAAGAAGTGGTCACGCGCAAACTGTTCGCGCCGAAATTGCGATCCAGCTTCACTTGCAGCGAGTTGTAGCTGGAAGAGAAGCCGCGGAAGTATTGCGTGGTGGCCGCGGTGCGGGGATATTGCGGCTGCCCTTTCGAGCCCGCGCCCACAATCTGGCCCGCATTCAGATTCACGGCCGCCGGTGTATCCACACCATGGTTAGCTACGTAAGCCGTATCCAGAACGAAATGGAACGGGAGCGCGCGCTGGATAGAGAAATTCCACTGAATGGCGGACGGATTTTTGTAATCCAGTGGAATCACGCTGTACGCTCGCGTGGGGTCTGGATTCGTGATGATGCCGTTTACCGGAACCACTACGGGCTGCAGAGCGGGAAAGCCCTTTGAAAAAGTAGCGAGCGAACCATCGGGGTATACAGCGGGCAGGTTCCCCAGACCGCTTTGTGTGCTGTAAACATTGTTCGACCGCACCGGATAATTGTAGGCCCAGTTGTTATCGGGGAACGGCGTGTAGCTGGTGCCGAAGCCGGTGCGGACTACCGTGTTTTCACCAAGCCGATATGCGACACCGATGCGGGGCGCGATGTATTTCCAGTTCATCTTCACGCCCATATTCGCAGGGTTTTTCCCGATTCCCGCTATGGTCAGCGTATTATCCACGAAGTTGTAGTTTGAAAAGCCGCCGGGGAACTGCGGTGTCGGCGGCGGATACAATTCCCACCGCACGCCCGCAGTTACAGTCAGGCGCGGCGAAACCTGCCAATTATCGGCAACGTACGAGAAAATCTGCCAGGCGCGCAGGGCCGGGAAATAGATGTTTACATCGCGCGCCACCTGGCTCGGCACGCCTAAAAGAAAGCTCGCCATGTCATTCGCCAGCCCCGTGGCACCGCCGCCGGTTGTGGAAGTTTGGTTCGGGCCGAAGGTAAACACGCCGCGCGGGCTGAACGTCTGGTCCTGCAACAAGTCATCGCGGATGCGCCGCACGTCACCGCCCCACTTGACGGTGTGGTTGCGCAGAATTTTCGTCCAACTGTTTACCAGATCGATATTTGCTTCCGCCCGTACCCATGGCAGACTGGCCGAATAACCGGTAAGCGGACTGCTGAAATTCGCAATGCTGACGCCTACGAATCCGCTAGTAAATTCATTCACATTCACGTTCGGGATGCCGAGGGCATCGGTATCTTTCTTTCCGTAATCGGATTGGTAGGCCACGTTGTGATAATGCGCCACGCCCACTCGGACTTCAGTGAGCAGCGTAGGGCTGATGATGCGGTTGTAACTGATACCGGTGCTGTAGGTCTTCTGCACGCCACTTCCCGCGAAAGCTCCTTGGGCCGGACCGCCGGCATCGCCGAAAATGGGAGCCTGAAAAATGACGGGCCGCGCAAAACTGAATCGCCCGGTGAAGCGGTCTTTCTCCCGCCAGTTGTAATCGATCTTGGCATCCACCTGATCGTTCGTCTTCCGTGCGGGCAGCAGCGCGAAGTAGTTGTTGCTCGGCGCGGATTCCTTGAACGCCTCATTCGGCGCAGGCAGGAAACTCAAAATTTTCGCGGCAATCGGATCGATTCGGCTCTTCGGAATCATGTTGCCGGGGAAAGGGCTGCGCTCGCTGCCGTCCGGATTGCCTGTCGCGGGGTCGTAAACCTGGTGCAGAATATCGGCGCTAAGATCGCCGTTGCGAAACGCGAGCGAAGGGATCGTGGTCTGGTTCGTGTTCGCCTCGCGGTCCATCGTTCTTAGGTAGTCCGCAAAGAAGAATAGCCTGTTCTTCCGGATGGCGCCGCCCAGGTTGCCGCCGAACTGGTTGTAAGCCAGGTGCCCCACGCTGGGGTTGAAGAACGTGCGGGCATCAAGCACGCTGTTCTGAATGAATTCATACACCGCGCCGTGATATTTGTTTGTGCCGCTTTTTAAGACCACGTTGGTAATGGCACCGGTGCCACGGCCAAGTTCCGGATCATGATTGCTTGTGGAAACATTTACGGCGGAAATCGCCTCCGCTGGTGGAATTAAAATTTGCAGCAGCCCCGTGCGCTGATTATTGTCAATGCCTTCAATCTGCAAACTGTTCGCCATACGCGGCTGCCCGTTCACTTTGGTCTGCAGAGAACTGGACGCATTGAAGAATTGCGAATGCTCGAAGTTGGCCGGCGTGGTCCCCGGCACCAGATCCAGCAAGCCCTGAAAATTTCGGTTTACGCCTAGCGGCAAATCTTCCACCATCTGCGCATCCATGGTGCGGGTGATGTCCGCGCGATCGGTCTGCAGCAAGGGCGGAGCACCACTCACCTCAACAGTCTCGCTGACACTGCCGGGCTGCAGTTGCAGATCCACGCGGGCCGTGCTGTTTACCTGCAATTGCACATCGCGCCGCAGTTCTTTTTTAAACCCTGGGTGTTCCACGCTCACCTGATAGCGGCCAGGGGGAAGATCGGGCAGCGTAAAGTTTCCGCTCTCATTCGCCTTCAAAGTATGTGCCACCGCCGTATCCATTTCGGTAATAACGACTTCAGCACTTGCCACCGCTGCGCCGGAAACATCGGTCACCGTTCCCACCACCGTGGCCGATACGGCTTGAGAAAATCCGCTTGCCGCAAAACAAAGCGACAACGCGGCTACCAGGCATCTGAAACGCAACTTGTTGTACATAGATTTCCCCGAATGCTGCCGCTGGCGGCCAATGCTATCGGATCAATACACCTGCGTGCAACCAGGCTCGGCATTTACAGCAATGTTAAGATTCTTTGGTTCGTGACAAAAAACCAACTCTGGCGATGGGCCGTTGTGCTCGCGCCCGCCGCCCTCTTCTACCTGCTGCCGATTCCGGGCTTCAACCCGCAGCAGCGCCATCTGCTGGCAGTCTTCCTGGGCACCATCATTGCTTTAGTCGCGCGGCCCATGCCGATGGGCGTCTCCGTCCTGGTCGCCATGACGCTGCTGGCACTGCTGCGCGTGCTGCCGTTCACACGTGTACTCTCCGGCTTCAGCAACACTACACTCTGGCTAATCTTTTCGGCGTTTTTATTCGCCCGGGCAGTGACGGCAACCGGCTTCGGCATACGCGTCGCTTATCTTTTCATCCAACGTTTTGGAAAGAATTCTCTTACGCTTGGGTATTCCATTGTTGCCACGGACGCGTTCCTTGCGGTCTTCATCCCTTCCGATACAGCGCGCGGCGGCGGCATCGTTTTCCCCATCGTCCGAAGCCTGGCGCAGGTCTTCGATTCGGAACCGGGCCCCACCGCCAAACGCATCGGCGCTTTCTTGGTGCTGGTCGGTTTCCACGCAACGTATAC
>JAYTGM010000492.1:0-22823 GCA_043733425.1 Terriglobia bacterium | reverse complement strand
TTCATTCCGCCGCGTTGGGCAAGAAAAAGGCGCTGATTACCTTTTTGATTCTGACTTTGTTGCTTGGCGGGCTATTTCTAGGGATTAAGGGCGTGGAGTATCATGACAAATTCGTACACCATGAAGTTCCAGGGCCCAATTTCCAATTTGAAGGTGCCGATCCCCAGCACGCCTCGCTCTTCTTCGCGCTCTATTTCGGGCTCACCGGACTGCATGCCTCGCATATGCTTATCGGGGGTGTGATTCTAATTGTTTTAATCGTACAAGCTTCAAAGAACAAGTTTTCAGCCGCCTGGCACACACCTATCGAGATGTTCGGCCTGTATTGGCATTTTGTCGATATTGTCTGGATTTTCCTGTTTCCCTTGCTCTACCTGATCGATCCCCGAAAGTAGAAAAACCATGTCCGCCGACCATATCGTACCCGTCAAAATTTATTGGGCTGTATTTATTTCGCTTCTAGTGCTCACGGTTGTGACCGCACTGGTTGCCTATGTGGACCTGGGACGGTTCAATCTGGTGGTTGCGATGGCAATCGCTATTTTCAAAGCTTCGCTGGTGATTCTGTTCTTCATGCATGTGAAGTACTCGACCAAATTGACCAAGACAATCGTCGCAAGCGGATTTCTCTTTTTCGCCGTCTTGGTCTTTTTCACCATGAGTGATCTGCTGACGCGCAACATCATTGCTCCTGGCAGATAAGCCGCTTTACTGAAGCTTACCCATAATCTTTTCTACGTAGCTCATTGTTTCGGGAATTGGGGGCACACCGTCGGCAGCGTCAACCCTGGCTGGGCCAGCGTTATAAGCACCCAACACCCGGTTTAAGTCTCCGGAGTAACGTGTGAGCAACTGCTTTAAGAGCGTGGCCCCACCAGCAAGGCTCTCTGCAGGGTCAAATGTGTTGCGCACACCCAAATCCAGTGCCGTTGCCGGCATTAGCTGCATCAGCCCTTGCGCGCCTTTCGCGGAAACAGCGCACGGTCGGAAAGCAGATTCCTGTGCTGCCACCGCTTGCAAAAGGTTCGGATCGATGCCCGCGCGACGAGCAGCACTTTCCACCATGCCCCGGGCTTCAAACACTGGCAACACTGCGCAGTCTGCCAGGTCATTCTTCTCTGGAGCTGCCGGGTCCAGCACAACGAAGAACGACTCCTGCACAGCTAGCGGGGCTTGAATCTGCCTTCTGACCGATGCCTGTTGCACTTTGAGAGACGCCGTCATGGACACGACCGCTTCCCTCTGGCGGGCGGCGGATGCGAGTTGCCGTTCAATCCCACTCTCCGCCACCAGGCAGACGGGAAACGCGAAAAAACTTGCTAAGCGGCCAGTCACTGCCATACTGATCGGCAGCCTTGAAAAATTCTTTAGAACAATTATTAAAATTTTTCCCATTCGCTCCGATATGAAATCCAAGGAGAACAGAATGTCGAATTCAGTGACGGCGGTGGGCCCAATTCCCCCCTTGCAGCCGGCGGTCACTGCCGGCCGAACGACTGATCCGGAAACGGCCGCGGCAAACCGTGCTGTTACCGCGGCCGCAAAGATTCTGAATAGTTCCGGCGCCGCAGGGAACCACCACGAATTCTCCATAGCGATCGACCCGGCTACCCGCCAAGCTGTCGTGCGCATTGTCGATCGTTCGACGAAAGAAGTAATAGAACAGATTCCCACCGAATACCTTCTTCAAATAGCTCGCCAACTTAGTGAAAGAACCGCTCAACAATCGGTGCAAAACGCCGATAAGACATAATCACAATGAGAAGCGCTTATACTGCTTACTTCGAAGAAGAAATACTCTCCGCAAGCCCGTTGCGTTTGGTATGTCTGCTATACCAGGGAGCGTTCAGCGAACTGCGGAATGCACGCGCCCACCTGGCGGCTGGCCGGGTTCCGGAACGGTGCGCAGCAATTTCAAAGGCTTGCGATATTTTGGCCGAGCTGACAGCATCACTCGATCCTGATTTAGGCGGGGACACCGCCATTCGCCTGCATGAACTCTACGCCTACTCCATCGGAAGGCTTCTGCAAGCGAATCTAAAGAAAGAAGATGCGCCTCTGGCGGAGGTTTTAGGGTTGCTTACTACCCTGTCTGAAGGGTGGGCACAACTGGCCGAAGCTGAAAAAGAACCGGTTCCGACGATTACCTCTCCCGCTGTGTATGCGTCAGCCTACGCTCAATCCGCAGAGGGAGCGTCTCACTCGTGGAGCTTCTGAACATGGGGCGCTGCCGCTAAGCCGCGCTCTACCGTGGCGGCAAGGCCCAATCCCCCGCTCGCGCTAAGCGCTGCGGCAAAGTGCTCTTCAGCCATTCCCATGGCTGATTCAGCAGCTTGATCTTCGCCGGAGCCAAGCCAGCCGGAGCCGCTTTCCCGCATGGTCTTCAGCATTTGGCCAATCAGGAGCGCCTCGAACTGTTTGGCTGCATCCACGGCTTTTCCTTTGCCCGGAAGTTTGTCGGACGCGGTGGGAAAACCAGTATTCGCTTCAACCCGCATCGCTAAATCACCTCCAGTTCTGCTTCCAAGGCACCAGCGGCGCGCAGGCTTTGCAAGATAGCAACTACATCGCGCGCTGTTGAACCAATGGCTGTCAAAGCGCGCACCAGTTCTTCCACCGTCGCGCCCTGCTTCAGAACTATATTGCGCGCTTTCTCTTCTTTCGCCTCCACTGTAATGTCTGGTGTGACGATGGTCTTGCCGAGAGACAGAGGAGCTGGCTGTGACACATCCAGCACGGTCTTAATCTCTACATTCAAATTGCCCTGAAGGATAGCCACTGGCGAGATTCTCACCTCTTTTCCCATAACGACTGTCCCGGTTCGTTCATTCACAATGACACGGGCCACCCGGTCCACCTCTACGGTGAGCACTTCCAACTCGGCCATAAACTCAATCGGTTTTCCCCGGAATTCTTCCGGTATGGAAATATTCACCAGCGCGGAGTTTTCCGCCTTGGCCGTCCGTGCTGTAAAACGTTTATTGATCGCGGCTGACACGCGCGCAGCGGTTGTGAAATCAGCTTGTTTGATTTGAAGCTTCAGATGATCGCCGGGCGGAACTGAGGGCGGCGCGCGCTCTACAATTGCACCATTCGGGACACGCCCCACGGTGGGGTGATTCACGGTTTGGCTGTTGCCACCCTTCCCTGCGACGAAACCGCCTGTAACCACAGCGCCTTGAGCGACGGCATAAACTTGTCCATTTGCGCCCCGCAGGCTGGTCAACACCAGCAACCCGCCTTGCAGATTCGGGGAATCGCCTAATGCTGCTGCTGTTACATCAATCCGCGAACCGGGTTGCGCAAATGCCGGCAGAGTAGCGGTCACCATCACAGCGGCTGTGTTTTTCACGGTGAGCGCATTTGGATCCACGGAAACCCCCATGCGCTGTAGCAGGTTGGCTAGACTTTGCGCCGCAAACACAGCCTGACGACGATCTCCGGTACCGGCCAAGCCCACTACCAAGCCGTATCCAACAAGCTGGTTGTCCCGCATGCCTTCAAAAGCCGCTAGATCTTTCAATCGGCTGGCTCCGTTTGCGGCTGGGCCGTCAATTAAGGTGCACAACAGTAGAACAATGACGTGTCTCATTAGAAAGGAAGAATTCCGAGTAGTAGACGATAAAGAAATAAGGGTCGGTGCGTTGCATCGTTCACCACGCCCTTCCCGTTGATTCGCACTTCAAGTTCTGTAAGCCGTGTAGAGGTAACGGTGTTGGCAGTGGTGATGTCAGAGGGGCGTATCACGCCATGTACCGAAACCACTTGGTGCTCACTATCCACCTGAACGTTCTTCGTGCCCTCCACCACCAGGTAACCGTTCGGCAAAACCTTCACCACGCGCGCGCTAAGACTAGTGGTTAAGGTGGTGTCGCGGGTAGTGGTGCCTTGGCCGTCAAGTTTGCTCTCTCCTGAAAGTCCTGTCAGGTTGGAAAGTACGCCAGCGGCTTTGGTGGGGCCCGCTAGCGCGGTGATTGAATTCTTGGCGCTTGAAGTACGAGAAGTTTTGGTGGAACCGGATGCCACGGCGGAAGCCTTTTCGGACACCACAATCGTAACGATGTCGTCGATCTGGCTGGCTCGTAAATCCCGTGCCAGGTCGGCCAAACCCGCTCGGGCGGTCCAGATCGAACCGGGAGTAGTTTGCTGTGCATCGGTGTCCGCCGCTCGCCGCGTACTCTCCTCTACATACAGCTCCAGAGGTGAAGGCTTCACCACTTTGGCGCGCTTCGCCTCTAGTAAAAGGGTTGTGCTCAGCACAATCAGAAACCCGATTTTCATTGTTCCTTTGCACTGTTATTCGTTGCAAGAATAACTGCTGCGCCTTTTCCTGTAACAAGCGCTTCAAAAATTTTGCCCGACGTAGGGTTTCTCAGTTTCACAACACCGCCCAGCCCGGCAGCGGATTCCGCCTTGGAATCAATGCGCAAGTGTGCGGCACCGGCTTCCACGTCTACCGTAACCTGATCTCCACGTGCAACCAATTGTTCGCCGGTTGGCACGGAACTCGCCTGAATGGCAAAGCCAGCGCGAACGGGAACCAGCAACTTGCGTCCAATCACCTCTTCGGCCGTCTGGGCCCAATGCGTTGTATCCGGAAAACACTTGACCGTTCGGACTTCAACATCGGCAGACGCGATCTGCTGTCCAGGGTTCATATCGCGTAGCGCCAGCACACGCTGCGCGGGTACCGCGATTCTGAGTTTCGCCCATATTGTGAAGTTGCGGCCCTGCTCGTATTGAACGTGTCCTCGCCAGATAACTGCATCGCCAGGGCGCGATTGAGGGGGCTTCGGCAGATTTGCCTTCGAAAATTCCAATGAGCCCTCAGGTACATTCAGGCTTGAAATTTCCAGAATTTCCACCTCCGCACCCGGAATTACTCGCTCGATTGCCCCTAGCACGGCTTTGCTCTCCAACTTGTGCATTTCGTAGTCGAAACACAGTTCGTGCGGCTTCCCTTCCACGCCAAACCGCTTCCCTAGCCGCTCCATTTCCGCTTCGGAAAACAGACGCCGCGAACCAGGGGCCGGACTGTACCCCACGGTCGCTGACGCCGGCACTACAGCGAACCGCGAATCTGCCTTGGCCAGATCGCCTGCTGAAATCACCAGCTCGCGCACTGCAGTACACGCAGCCAGAGCCATGCCCAAAAACAATGACAGCATCATCGAGTCAGATTGTTAGCTTGCTGATACATCTCGTCTGAAGCTTTCACGATTTTCGAATTAGCTTCGTAAGTCCGCTGGGCGACAATAAGATTAATAAACTCATCCACTACGCTGACGTTTGATTGTTCGGTGTACCCTTGCAGCACCGTACCGATACCTTCACTTCCGCCTGGAATGCCGACCGTCGCCTCTCCGGAAGCGTCGGTTGGAAGGTACAGATTGCGCCCGACATTGTTCAACCCCGCCGGATTCTGAAAATTCGCCAACTGAATCTGGCCGGCCTGTTGTGACGCCGTTTGTCCCTGCATCACATAACTGACAGTGCCATCGGTAGCGATCGAAATGGATTGCGCGCTGGGTGGAATGGTGATCCCCGGCTCCAGCGGATCTCCATCAGAGGTCACCATGCCGCCATCCCGATTCAAATGAAACGCCCCCGCACGCGTGTAGGCAACTTCACCGGAAGACCGGCGCACCTGGAAAAATCCGCGGCCCTGAATCACCAGGTCGAGCGGGTTATCGGTGCTTTGGAAATTTCCCTGAGTAAAGATGATTTCGTTCGAAGCTGCCCGGGTACCCAAGCCGACCTGCAGCCCGGTGGGGACGGTGGTCTGCTGGCCAGCCTGCGCGCCTGGCGTCACCAGATTCTGGTACAAAAGATCTTGAAACTGAGCGCGGCGCTGTTTGTAGCCGATGGTATTTGCATTCGCCAGATTGTTCGCAATGTTATCGACGTTCGTTTGCTGGGCGGACATTCCGCTTGCGGCGCTATAAAGTGCTCTCATCATATGTATGTAAGTCCTCTGTCTGTAGGTCCTTCGTTACGTTGACATCGGGTCGCGGCCAAGATCGCGGTTGATGATCTGCCATGCGGGGCTGCCTGGCTTGTCGCCGTATTGCGCAAACAACTGCGCCGCTATCCCCGCGTTGATCAGGTTGGGCGAGCCGGGCACTTTGATGCTGCGCTGGGTAGCCGAAAACATATCGTTGCTGGAATTTGCAACCGTGCCGCCCAACTTCACTGCCAGTTGTTCCGCAGTTCCGGCATCCGCAAACTGAGTCCAGTTCAGAACGCCAACTGAACCATCAGGGTTTTTCACAGTGGGGCTGTGCTCAAACGCGGGAGGAGCCAGAGTCACCGTAGGTTTAGCCGCCGCTTTTGTGATGGATGCGCTGATTGTTGCGCCGCCGCTTGCCGCAATCTCCACCTGCGCGGGTTTAGTTGCGGCCGTATTAGCTGCGGACGCGTTTGCAGAAGCGCCGGCCGCGTCCAGAACGTTCCGAAACGGATTGGCATTCGTTTGTGTTTTCGCCGCGGTGGGTGCCGCCGTGCGTGCTGTCGAGTGATGGAGTAGTGCGTTGTGTATGTGTCGAATCATGTTGTTTTTAACCGTTTACTTTCGCTACCTCTTCAATGGCATGGCGGTTCATGTCCGCGCCGATGTTCATCGCCTTTTGCAACATCTCGAACTGCCGCATGATACTGACCAGGCGTACAGCGCCTTCCGCGGGACCGGCGTTGGAATTTTCCAGTTTGCCTTGCAGAACTTCTGCCTTCGCGGGTTCAGCCGCTTTCGTGGAATCCAGCCGATAGAAATAATTCAGCCCCCGCTTGTTCAGATCCGCAGACTCATTGAAGGTATCCACTTGCATCTGACCAAGGTTCTGGCCGTCTTGAATTACAGTGCCATCGCGCTGCACCTGGATAGGCTCTCCTGTCCCCTTGGTTTGAATGGTTCCACCTGACCGGGTGCGAACAGGATAGCCATCGCCGGTTGTCAGGACGCCGCCCGCGGAAACAGTGAAGTTTCCGTTGCGTGTGTACAGGGTTCCAGAAGGTCCATTCACAGCGAAGAACCCCCTGCCGGAAATCGCAAAGTCGTTGGTATTCTCAGTCGAATGCAGCGCACCTTGTGAGTAATCGGTCCAATGCTTTTCGATATTGGGGTGGCTATCGGGTGAGGCGCCTGTGCCGTCTGTTTCCGGCTCGCGCGCATCTGCCGAAACATAAAGCCCGTAAAATTCCCGGTCGGATTTATAGCCGCCGGTGGACGCGTTGGCAATGTTGTTCGCCAGCATCTCAAGCGATTCCATGCGAGCGCGCATGCCGCTGGCTGCGGTAAGAGAAAGTGAATCCATAAAGGAGGTGCGGTATGAGAGAGGCATGCAATCCGCCATTCGCCACACAGGGGCTAACCTGCTCAAACAGAAGAGCGAAAGGCGCGGGACTGCGTTTCGGGTTAGCGCCAATACTTTGCCGGTCGGCATGTAAAGCCAAAACCATGGCGGATGCCAATGCTGCAAACCATTGAAAACGCGCCTGATGAAAGTGGTGTAGGGCGTGCCCTTTCTTCCGGCAGTGACACTTCTTACGGCTAATGCGCCAGCGTTGCGCCCTGTGCTTCGCGCTGGCGAATTACAACAGACGCCGCTTGCTGCACGGGAAAAGAGTCAGAGCGGTGATTTCGCGGCGTTGATGGAATCTTTTACTGATGCCGCGCCGTCCAGTTCAATCCAACTCCTTCCAGGCTTGCAGGTGATGAATAATGTGCCGCTCGCCCTAAATTCTTTGCCAGAAAAACTTTCGAACGGGGCTAAGGCGGAACCTTTGAAGGAACAATTCACCGAAACCAAGCATGGCGTGATTAACAAAGATGAAAAGCCGGAAGAGCGCGACCTGACGCCTGAGATAGATGTTTCGAATGTTCAACCGCTAAGAGGAAGTGCAAGCGCCGATCCACAAGAAGAGGTGCTTCCTTTCGTTTTCAATTTGCCGTCAAATGCTAGCCAGCAAAATTCCGGAAACAACGGTACGGCTCAGCTTGACGAAACCCATCTTGAGCCAGAGCGCGAGGCATCCCGGCGTGCCGGCAGTTCACTTCCGAAGCCCAGTGATCTGCCTGCGCCTCCCGCAGGCACCCCTCAGCTGCGGGTTCCAGTTGAGCGGCAAACACAAGATTTTGAATTGGCTTTGCCGGCAGCTGACCCAGTGGAAGTCCTGGGTGCGCTTACCCTGCGCGACGTTTTTAAAACCACGCTTGCACCTAAAGCAAAGATGGCATTTGAGGTCCATCTTAAACAGGATTCGTCCCGGACGGACCGACAATCGCCGCCGCTTATGCCGGAGAACCCGCAAGCCGACGGCGAAGTCACCACCGGCGCTGAGTCAGTTCCACGAGATCGAGGCGGTGCCTCTTCAACAGCAGCGATTGCTGGCCCTGGTGTGTCCATTCGGAGCGGAATTGCTTCAAACACGCCGTCTCATGTTGGAAACGATTCGGGCTCGCGCGATACCGAATCTGAACCAATACGCAAGCAGACTGTGAACGGGCCGAATGAGGACCATGCTCCAGACCGGAAATCAAACGCGGTTGAGGCGGCTTACCAGCCCCCTGCCCGACACACAGCCGAGCCACTAGCCGAGCCCAGTACAACGCCTGTGGCGCAGCATGCTCCCAAGCAAGCGGAAAGCGTCAAGGTCACCGAAAAGCCGCTGCTAAGCACCGCGCCGCAGCACGATATTCCGGAGAGCGCGCCACCCCGCACCGAGCCAGTCCGTGATATTTCATTCCGCATCGCATCTTCCAACGCAAACCCGGTAGACATAAGGTTAACGGAACGGGCCGGAGAGATTCGCGTAGCGGTGCATGCAGCGGACCCGGTTCTTACCCGCTCACTGCAATCGAACGTTGCGGAATTAGCAGGCAAGCTGGAGCGCTCTGGTTTTCACACGGAAACGTTCCTGCCGAACCGCGCGGAAGCCGTGCGCGATCCGCAATCGGCACCCAATTTTCAGGACGCTCCGAAAGACAGAAAAGCGCCGCAATATGAACCCCAACGCCCCAAGAAGCAGACTCGTTCCGGGGAAACAAAATTTCAAATCAACATGCTTAACACCACACAACAGGAGAAATGATGAACAGCATTACAAGCCTTTCCAGCAGCATTCCCAGCCTAGCGGCCACCGATGGTTCAAGCACTACCAAGAAAGCGGGTGCGGATGCTCTCACCAGTAAAGATACGTTTCTGAAACTGCTGGTCGCGCAGTTGAAGAATCAAGACCCCACAAATCCAACGGACAGCACGCAGTTCGTGGGCCAGCTTACGCAATATAGCGAATTGGAGCAACTGATCGGAATCAACGGCAGCGTTCAAAAACTTGCCGTGCCGCCCGCCACCCCAACCGCGACAACTGACAAACCAACGGCAGTATAAGGAGACTCACATGTTTACAACATTTCAAACAGCATTATCCGCGCTGAATGCAACGTCAGCTGGCATCGACGCCACCAGTAACAACCTGGCCAACCTGAGCACCACTGGGTTCAAAGCTTCTAATGTGTCTTTTCAGGATCTGGTCAGCGAGTCACTCGGCAGCGGCGGCCATGCCGCACCGGTGGCGGGAGTTGTGCGCGCGACTGCCACCCGCAGTTTCACCCAGGGGGCCATTTCGACCAGCGCCAGCCCCCTCGATGTAGCTATCAATGGAGACGGACTCTTCGTGCTCCGCGGAACCAAAGGAGTGCAGGAATTCACGCGAGCGGGTAACTTCAAGACTGATGTTGCTGGATTCCTGACCACAATCAGCGGTGAGCATGTACAAGGCTGGACGCAGATCAACTCCGATGGAACCGTCAACGCGAGTGGTGCCATTGGCGACATACAGCTTCCAACCGGAAACTTGCGACAGCCGCTGGCGACCCGCAATTTTACGCTTGACCTGAATTTAAATGCCGGAGGCCAAGTGGGCCAGCCGACAGGTACTTTTTCACAACCCATCCAAGTGGTGGATTCGCTTGGGAATACACAAACGCTGACGGTTGCTTTTACCAAAACCGCCAACAACGCATGGAGTTACGCCGTTTCCATCCCGGCCAGCGCTCTCACCACAGCGCCCACCGCCCCCTTGGCTACGGGCAACCTGACCTTCGATAGTGCGGGCAAGTTGCTGACGCCAGCCCCTACTGCACCCGCCACCGCTAACAATATTGCTCTTAGCATCGCTGGCCTATCTGACGGTGCAGCCGACCTGAGTATTAACTGGAATCTGAATGACGCGGCCGGCGTGCCTCGTTTCACGCAGATCGCGCAACCTTCGCAGGTTTCCTCAAATACCCAGGACGGAACCGAGGCCGCTACGCTGGTCTCAGTCAGTCTTTCGGATGGTGGAAACGTGCAAGCCCGTTATTCAAATGGGCAGGAGCGAACCGTGGGTCAGCTTGCAATCGCCGCGATTCGGAATCCAGAATCGCTAGCAGCGGTTGGAAACAACAATTTCGAAGTTAGCGCGCTGACTGCTGTTCCCGTTATTGGCACACCGGAGACTGGCGGCCGGGGTAAGGTGCTCGGCAGCTCACTTGAAAGTTCCACGGTTGATATCGCCAAAGAGTTTACGAACCTGATCATTTATCAGCGGGGCTACCAGGCAAACGCGAAAGTGATTACCACCGTGGATCAAATCAGCCAGGAAACCATCGCGCTCAAACAGTAGTCCGGGCTAAAACACAATGACGCCCATGGAAGAAGTAGCGCGCATTCAGGATGTTCCCCTTGAAATTGGCGTTGAACTGGCCAGGCGTTTCCTGAAGATTAGAGACATTCTGGATCTTCAGGAAGGCAGCATTATAGATATGACCCGGGCCGCGGGCGAGAATATCGACATTTACGTTGGTAAAAAGATGGTGGCTTCCGGAGAAATTGTAATCGTCGAGAACACTATCGGTATTCGGATTACTGATTTTCTCGTTGAGACCTGACCCGTGGAAAGCCTGCAACAACTCGGTGCCGTACTGTTAGTGCTGGGTTTGTTAGCAGCAGCGGTGTATGGCATTCGTCATAAACAAATGCCCGCGCTGCGTTTTCCCGCCACCCCAAAACGCCTGCAAGTGCTGGAGAGAGTATCACTCACCGCTCAACACACGCTTTGCCTGGTGAGGGTGGGCGATCGTGAACTGATCGTTACGACAGCGCCGGGCAACTGCCAGGTGATCCCCGCTCCGGAACACTCCCTCACATGATTCTTTCCGCTATAGTACCCGCTGCTTCATCCGCCAGCCTTAGTTCGCCGATGCAGATCATTCTGATGCTGACGGCACTCACCGTAATGCCGGCCATCCTGATGTCCGTATCTCCATTTTTGCGCATCGTTGTCGTCCTGCATTTCTTGCGGCAGGCTCTAGGGACACAGACCACGCCTTCGAATCAGGTAATGATCGGGCTGTCGCTCTTTCTGGCGCTACTGATTATGCAACCCGTGGCAACAGATATTTATCAACACGCCTGGCAACCCGTTGAAGAGGGCAAGCTTACCTGGCAGCAAGGCTACGAAGAGGGCGCAAAGCCTCTGACCAAGTTCCTGATTAAGTTTGCGCGCGAGCGGGACGTGAAGCTGTTTTTAGAAATTTCACACCAGCCATCCCCGCGCTCCCCTGCCGATCTGGGTCTTAGTGTGCTGATACCCGCTTATATTCTTTCCGAACTGAAAGCAGGATTCCAGATCGGTGCCGTTCTCTATCTCCCCTTTCTCATTATTGATGTTGTGGTGGCTTCGGTCACGTTATCGATCGGCATGGTGCAACTGCCGCCTGTCATGGTTTCGGCACCGTTCAAGGTTTTGCTGTTTGTGTTGGTGGACGGATGGAATCTGGTGGTCGGCTCATTGATGAAGAGTTTCGCATGACGCCAGATTCCGCCGTTCAAATCATTCGTGAAATGTTTCTGGCAGCATTCTGGCTCAGTGCGCCGCTGCTTGCCATCGGATTCATCGCTGGTATTGCGGTAAGCCTGCTGCAGATTGTTACCTCAATTCAAGACACTGGATTCAACGCAATTCCACGCCTGATTGCGTTCCTAGGCGGGTTTATTCTGCTGCTGCCGTGGATGCTCAACAAGATGATGGCGTACACCGTTGACATCCTGGGCAACCTGGGCCGCTATGCCAAATAGTTCTCCGTTTGACGTGATTGGTTCGCCGGGCGTTCTGTTGGGATTTCTTTTCGTTTTGAGCCGTGTGGCAGGCATATTCGTTTTCGCTCCGATACCCGGAATGAAGAACGGCCCGGACATTCTGCGAGTGCTGTTCTCGCTGGCCATCACTGTATCGCTATATCCGCTATGGCCGCGAGTTGCCCAGGCGGATCAATCTATCTCATTCGTCGTGGCGGCTATTCTTTCCGAGGCTGCTTTCGGTCTCGCGATCGGTCTCGCCGTTTCCTTCACTCTAGAGGCCTTGCAAATGGCTGCTCAGGTAATGGGTGTCCAAGCCGGTTACGGATACGCGTCCACCATTGACCCGGCAACCCAAGCTGATTCGCCCGTCTTGCTTGTGTTCGCTCAGCTCTTCTCAGGCCTTCTGTTCTTTGCCACCGGCCTGGACCGCGAAATCATCCGCGCCTGCGCCGTCAGTCTGCAAACCATGCCGCCTGGAGCGTTCACGCTTACCAAAGACCTGGCGCATTCGTTAATCAGCCTGAGCTCAGGAATCTTTAGTATTGGCATGCGTCTGGCCCTGCCCGCAGTGGCTCTTTTGGGCATGCTCGATCTTTCTCTCGCTCTTCTAGGGCGAGTGAATTCTCAACTTCAATTACTGACCCTTGCGTTTCCAGTCAAGATGCTGGCGGCGCTGGTGCTGCTGGCCTTTACCGGCGTGCTTTTTTCGCGCATGTTCTCGGTGTACAGCGGGCAGGTGCTAAATACCATTCATCAGATTGTTTCGTTCCCGCCCGCGGGCTAAGGCATGTCGGACAAAAGCCAGCAGACTGAAAAACCAAGTCAGAAGCGCGTTGAAAAGGCCCGGAAAGAAGGGCAATTTCCCGCTGCAAAGGATCTGGTATCTGCTGTGCAGTTTGTCGTTTTTGTGGCCGTGCTTGGTTCTGCGGGTCCGCGCTGGATTGCACAGTTCCGGCTTGCAACGCGCATCATCATCGAACGCGCCTTCCATGCCGAACTCACCGCTCAATCTCTGGTGAGCATGTTCTGGTTCGTGGGTGCTCACCAATTCCTGCCGCTAGCGGAACTGGGTGGAGTGCTCCTGATTTCAGCGCTGGTTGTGCAGTTTGCCGTTACCCGCTTCGGGTTCAGCTTTAGCAAGCTGGCTCCCTCATTCAACCGTTTGAACCCGGGCCCGCGAATCACCGGGCTTCCGAAACAGAACTTTCCCGCATTGATCCAAGCCTGTCTCATGCTTCCGCTTGTGGCTTACGCGGTCTGGTATGTTGCGCGCGACAAAGCGGCGGAATCGTTTCTGCTGCCGATGCGCGGAGTGGAGGCTGGTGCGGCCACGGTAGGCGCGGGCATGCAGCAGCTTCTCTGGCGGGGTACCGCCCTGATTGTGGTTTTCGGATTCGTTAACTTCTTCCGCCAGCAGCGCCAGTATGCTTCGCAAATGAAAATGTCGAAGCAGCAGATCAAGGATGAAGCGAAGGAATCTGAAGGAAATCCACAGATGAAGCAGCGGGTCCGCCGGCTTCAGCGCGATACGCGCCGGCGCAACATGATGCGGGACGTGAATACCGCAACCGCTGTAATTGTAAACCCCACTCACTTCGCCGTAGCCATCAAATATTCTACAGATTCCATGGCGGCTCCCACCGTCGTCGCCAAGGGTAAGAACTATCTGGCACTCCGCATCCGGCAGCGCGCCATCGAAAATCAGATCCCGATTATTGAGAATCCCCCGCTTGCTCAGGCACTGTACAAATCAGTCGACGTGGGCCAGGAAATTCCCGCACACCTGTATCGGGCTGTGGCAGAAATCCTGGCTTACATTTACAAGTTGATGAACGGAAAATTGCCTTCGTGACAAACACCAAATCGCTCGCCTTGCCGCTGGGTTCAGCATCCTCTGCAAACAACAACGTCTTCGCCGGCTTCTCTCTCTCCGGGCTTGGAGAACTTGGCGTTCCTATTGCGGTACTTGCCATCATCGTCGCGCTAATCACGCCGCTGCCTTCGTTCATTCTCGATTTTCTGCTGGTCATCGACATCATGATGTCCGTCATCGTGATGATGGTGGCGATGTATATCGCCAAGCCGGTGGATTTCAGCGTCTTCCCGACCACTCTGTTGTTGCTGACGCTGTTTCGGCTGGCGTTGAACATCTCTTCCTCACGGCTGATTCTTCTGAACGGTAACAAGGGCACATCGGCCGCCGGCAACGTCATTGAAGCGTTCGGCAACTTCGTTGTCGGTGGAAATTACATTATTGGGGTAGTCATTTTTCTGGTGTTGATCGCTATCCAGTACGTTGTGATCAATCATGGCGCGGTGCGTATTTCCGAGGTGACCGCGCGCTTTACTCTCGATGCCATGCCGGGTAAGCAAATGGCGATCGATAGCGATCTGAATGCGGGTCTTGTGGATGAGGCCGAAGCCCGCCGCCGCCGCAAGCAGCTCTCCGCGGAAGCTGAATTCTACGGCGCCATGGATGGGGCGTCACGGTTTACGCAACGTGACGCGGTAGCCAGTATTCTCATTACAGCAATCAACATTATTGCCGGCCTCGCCATTGGAATTCTGCAGCATGGAACAGACATCATGCGTGCGCTGCAGACCTACACCGTTCTTACTATTGGCGACGGCCTGGTAACCGTTATTCCCGCATTGATGATTTCCATCTCTGGTGCCATGATTGTTACGCGCGCCAGTTCAGAAACCCGCCTGGGCGCTGAATTCAAGAAACAGGTATTTGGCGCATCGCAACCCTTGCTGCTCTCAAGCGGAGTGCTGGTGGTGCTTGCCATGTTCCCTGGGTTGCCAAAAATTCCCTTCATCGTGCTTGGTGCCGGTTTGGGCGCGCTTGGCTGGCGAATGCGGAATGCTGACGTCGCCGAAGCGCAAGCTTCCACCGCCGCCGCTCCCATTCCCGCGAAAGAAAACCTGGAAGCACTGATGAAAGTTGAATTGCTCTCCGTTGAAGTTGGGCTCGGGCTGGTGCAGTTTGTAGAAGGTGGCCAGAACTCCCCGCTTCTGCGCCGCATCGCCGGTATCCGGAAACAACTCGCAAAAGACTTGGGTTACATGCTGCCGCCCGTTCGCGTGACGGATAATCTTGCACTCCGCGCTCGTGAATATTGCATCTCGCTGAAAGGAACAGAAATCGCCCGCTATGAACTAGTGCAGGGATGCGAGATGGCGATCCCGGTGGGCAAGCTTTCTGCAACTATCGAAGGCATTGAGACCAAAGACCCTGCCTTCGGAATGAGCGCACTCTGGATTCCGGTGGAACGCGCCGAAGCCGCGCGGGCAATGGGTTACACAGTGGTAGACAGCGTGAGCGTATTGGGCACGCATCTTTCTGAATTGATCCGCCGCAACACCGCCGACCTGTTTTCCCGGCAGGATGCCAAGAAGCTACTGGACCGTGTCGCGGCCGATAGCCCCCGTGTTGTGGAAGATCTGGTTCCTAAAGCACTCTCACTCGCTGTAGTCCAGAAGGTGCTCCAAAATCTGCTTCGGGAGCGCGTCTCCATTCGGGACGGCTGCTCCATTTTGGAGGCCATGAGCGAAGCCGCGGGTACCACGCGCAATCACGTACTGCTTACTGAATATGTGCGTCAGGCGATGCGCCGCGTTGTAGCGGGGCCTTATCTGACTCCTTCCGGAGGCCTGACGGCATGGTTCCTCGATAGCGGAATTGAACAAGCCGTTGAAGCTTCCGTGGAGCACGGCGAAAACTCCAGTCACACAGCCCTTGCGCCGCAACAGCTTCGCGAGATCCTGTCCAAATGCTCCCGCTCCGTGGGCAATCCGGAAACTGCAACAGTCGTTATCACCAGTTCCGCTGCACGTTTCTTTCTGCGGCAGATTGTGGAGCCCACTATCCCGAACCTGATCTTCCTATCGCATAACGAGGTGCCTGCTGGCATCAAAGTGCAATGTCTCGGCGTCATCCAATGACAGAAACACTTCGCATCAAGACATACTTCGCAACCAGTGTGGAATCGGCGCTCGACCTGGCTCGCCGGGAATTGGGCTCCGAAGCCATGCTGCTGAACTCGCGGCAGGCACCGGCAGAGGCAAGGCACTTAGGGCAATACGAAGTTGTCTTCGCTACGGTACCAGAGCAGCCGGAAACTTCCCTCACGGTTTCAACTCGGAAGGATCCTGCTTCTGTTCGCGGTTCAGAAGCGTCGTTGGTTCACGCCGGATTCACGCCTGAACTGGCCCGGGTTATCGTCAACGCTCAGCCGGCTTCTATCGCGGATCACATGGGTGGAATGATCACTGCGGAGCCGCTGCTCTCAAGCGCAACTAACGGTCGTGAGGTTGCCGCTCTGGTGGGCCCGCCGGGGCGGGGAAAGACAACCAGCCTTGCGAAACTGGCGATCACCTACGGCCTGGCTCAGCACAAACCCGTACGAATTTTTTGCGCGGATTATCTCCGCATTGGCGCGCCTGGACAACTACGCACGCTGGCTGGAATCCTCGGCGTAAGCTATGAAGAGTTTCAAAGCCCCGCGACGCTTGATCATGCATTACGGAACACACTTTCGGGGCTCACATTGATCGATACTCCCGGCTTCGGCCCTCGCGATCATGACGCCGCGCAGTCGCTCGCAAGAGTCCTTACTTCTCACCCTTCCGTTGATTCGCATTTGGTGCTGCGCGCGGATGGCTCGCCAGCGGCGCTTGCCACGGCTATTGACCGCTTCGCCATGTTCCGCCCAGTCCGGCTCATCTTCACGGGGCTTGATGAAACCACACAGGCGGGCAGCATGTTCTCAGCCGCGGTGGCCGCGCGGCTCCCGGTATCTTTCCTCGCGAATGGCCAATCGATTCCCGAAGACCTGGAAGCTGCGTCCACGGCAAGATTGGTGGAACTTGCACTCGGCGCATATTACCAGGCTGCATTGGCCGTAGCTTAAGGGCAACTACTATGTACACCTGCCAGGCAGAACCGGTCACCGCCGAAGCACGTGATGCTCTCATCATGGAGCACCTGCCCCAGGTCCGCATCATCGCGCGCCGCATCCATGAGCGTCTTCCGGGCAACGTTTCAATTGACGATCTGATATCCACCGGCACGCTTGGCCTGATTTCCGCAATCGATAACTTTAACCCAGCGGAAAACGTCAAGCTGAAGACCTACGCAGAATATCGAATCCGCGGCGCTATCCTCGACGGTCTCCGGAGTTTGGATTGGGCTCCACGTGAAAAGCGCAAGATGAGCAGGCAGATGGAAGCGGGCCTTGCCGCTGCCGAACAAAGGATGGGGCGCACCCCCACCGAAGAAGAGATCGCGCGGGAGATTGGGATACCCATCTCTGAATATCACGAGTGGCTGGTGGAAACAGGGGGCCTGCAGATTGCGGCGCTTGAAGTTTCCGGCCCGAACGATGACGGGTTCAGCCTGTTGAAGTTTGCTTCGAGCGACGAATCGAAGCAGCCCTACCGTCTTTTGGAACGCGCCGAGCTCGAACGCATTGTGAGTGAAACTATCGGCCGTATGCCCACGCAGGAGCGCACCGTGCTCAGCCTTTACTATTTCGAAGAATTGAATCTGAGAGAAATCGCGGATGTGATGAAGCTGCACCTTACGCGTATCTCGCAACTGAAAACGCAAGCTATCTTACGCCTGCGTTGCGTTCTGAACAAGCGTTGGCCCGGCGCAAGCGGAATCTGAAGCCACAAAAAAGAGCGAATGAGCAAAATATGATGAGCGAACATTCCGAACCCTTGGGAGACAGCATCCCCTGGCTTCTGGACCAGTGGATGAAGACTTTTACCGGTGTGCTGGAATCCATGATGGAAGAACATCCAGCAATGACGTTGGCTTCTGACGCCGCTGGAGAAATTGGCGCCAACCCGCTTATCATCGAACAGAGTTTTAAAGATTGCCCGGAACCCATGCTCTGGATCGGGCTGCCTGAGACCGTGCACCAGGATTTAGGGAAGCGTGTGCTTATGGCCGCCGGCGTGGAGACGTCCGACGTGGAAGAAAACCGTGCAACCGCACTCGAGATTATTGAGCAGTCAATTGGCGGACTGATCTCTGCTCTGAACTCGCGGCTTTCCCGCAGAATCGGCCGCGAGCCATCGAAACAGGTTGCTTCGTTTCCTGCTAACGTCAAAAGCTTTCCCGTCGTCATTGCGTTTGGCGAAACCACACTCGACCCCGGCTGGATAGCCTTCAATCCCTTATTGGTTTCATGGATGGAAGCAACGCCCGCACCGGCTGCGGCTGAACGCGCGCCTCAGCCGGCAACATCGTTTCCCGAAGCGGCTGCCCCAACCCGCAGCTTCGATATGTTGCTGGATGTGGCGCTTCCGGTTAGCGTCTCATTCGGAAAAACGGAGTTGGCCGTTAAGGACGTCTTGAAACTCACCACCGGATCCATTGTGGAGTTGAACCGCGCGGTTAGTGAGCCCGTGGACATTATCGTTAATAACTGCATCATCGCCCATGGCGAAGTGGTAGTGGTGGAGGGGAATTATGGAGTACGAATTCTAAACCTGGTGAGCCGCAAAGAGAGACTGCGCACGGGGGGAGCGGCAGTTGCCGAGAGCCGGGCTCGAGTGGGGTCCACATAGCAGCATGGTTTCCTTGTCCATTTTAATTACCGCCCTAGCCGCCGCCATTGCCCTCGGTGGGGCGCTGAACTCCGTCTTACTACGCCGCAGACTTGCGCGGAATACGGAAGACTGGCGAAACGAAACGGAAAGCCTGCGTGGCGAAGTAAACCGAATTGGTGGCGAATGGCGCGAACGCGATCAAAGCAGCAGTAAGACGACGTTGGTGCCGAACGGCTTCAACATGAATCGCCGGCCAGAGGCGGTTCGGCGTCTTCATGCCGGTATGCAGGTGGACCGCATCGCAGCGGGAACCGGTTGGAGCGTCCCCGAAATTGCACTGCTACAAAAAATTGAAAGGTTGGCCGAAGCAGCCAGAAACTAGCAGCCCAAAAAAAGAGGCAAGCCGAAGCTTGCCCCTGGTTCAAGACTGCTGAACAAACCGTTAGAAGGTTAACCGCAAACCAACTTGCGCGCGCCTCGCGTTCGTCCCATCGGGGAACGCCTGCGAAGCCGTACCGCTGCGGAACGATGAGATGGGAGAGAGTATCTGGTTCGCTACCTGATATTGCGCCGTCCGAACTGATGTGTCGTAAGGAGTGTTGAAGATATTGAACCCTTCGAAGTACAGGCTCAGATTGATGCTTTCGGTGAATGGCAACGTCTTCGTCAGCCGGGCATCGACACGAAATATGCGGTCGACATCTATTCCATTCAAAGGCACGAACGGCACGCGGCCGGAACCGCCAAGGCCATTCAGTGAGCCTGAGTAAGCCGCACCGGTGAATGCGCTACCGGTCACGTTCAAACTAGCGGTCGCAGGCGGGCTGCTCTGCAAGGTGGTGATCTGCGAGACTTCCCATCCGTTGATCAGGTAACGCCCCGCCCATCCAGTGTCGCTGGTGAAAGTGGGACGCCAGATATTGTTAATCACTGCGCGATGCCGGACATCCAGAACGCTGCTGCCCTTCTCTCCCGCATAATCGCCATTAATGTAACTGGTTGGCCCGCTACCGAAGAAAATGTTATCGCCGCCCCCTCCCTGGTTGAAATCGATCGCATGTGACCACGTGTAAGCCACCGAGCCCTGCAGTCCATGCGTGAATCGCTTGTTCACCTGCAAAGCTAACCCGTCGTAATAACTCAACGCGCCGTTTTCCACTTGGTTGATTCGGTTATAGCGGGCATCCGTCCGGTTGGCCAGCCTGTAAGTGGGCGTCGTGTATGTCCCCACGGTATTCTTACTGGCATCTTGAATGGTGTAAGTCACGGGCACACCCTGCGGTCCCGCATTCAAGTCGCGGATCGTATACAGCCGAACACCGCGACTCCACAGATAAGACACAGTCATGGAGACGGTCGAGGTCAACTGACGCTCCACCGCAAAATTGGCCTGATGTGTATACGGATTGCGCAGATTCTTATCCGCAAAACTGATCCCGGTTGTGCCCAGCGGCGGGGTGCGGTCCAGATTTGCTAGATTGTTCGGAAATATTGGACCGATCGCTAAATCGGCTGGTTTGGTAATGTCCAAAGTGAGCGCACGCTGGTAAACATTGTTGTTCACGAATAATGTGTTGATAAGCCCCGTCTGGTATCGCGCATAGAAGATGCCGTAACCAGCGCGGATCACTGTCTTGGGGTTAAAAGTGTAAGCGGCACCCACGCGTGGAGCGAAATTCTTGGTAGCAGACGGAATGTGGCCCGTCTGCGGGTAATCCGGATTTACAAGCTTTGGCTGTGGAATATCGGAATACTCATAACGCACACCGAAGTTCACCGTCAGCTTTGTGGAAACCTTAAATTGATCCTGCGCGTAAAAACCGTAATCGTTTAACGTGGTATCGACAATCGGGTTCCCGAAACGCTGCGCATAAGTCGAGTAGTTCCGCGCACCGCTTGTGTTCCCGCTGAAATCCTGTGCAAACGCAGTGAAGCTGGAATAGGTATAGCTGCCAAATTGATTCGATAACTGGTTCTGATAATCTTCCGTGGAGTTGATATCGATCCCGAACTTCATCGTATGCCGGCCATGAATCAGGTTGAAATTATCGGCGTATTGGAAACGCTGTTCGCTCGGGTTCAGGCGCGGGTAACCGGTGGCATAACCCAGATTGCTCACGCCGGCCACGGTAAGACCCGCACGCCCTAGGGCGGGGCTCAGAAAGTTAGGGCTCGCATCGTCGAATAGGCGGTCCTTAAACCAGCCGAAGCGCGCTTCATTCACCGCGCTCGCATTTACAATGCTGGTCCAGGTGGCCCGGCCGTAGCGTGTGCGCACTGTGGAGTTCGCATTGTTGCCGATGCCGTTTCCGTTGTTCAATACAGCCTGTGTCTGAATCCCATTCGGCGAAACCCAGCGCAGGTAATTCAAGCTGAAGGAAAAAGTATTCCGCTCAGAGGGCCGGAAATCGATTTTGCCGAAGGCGAGGTCCTGATCCACGGTGCGGGGCACGACTCCGAAATTTCGGGTCGTAACGAAGGTTTGCGCGGTTGCGCACTGTTGTGGAGTTGCGGGCGCGGCGCAAGTAGCACTGCCGTTCGGCTGGGTATTCTGAAAAATGCCATTCGCGTTGAAGAGTGGCGCCGAAGTTAATGACGCAATCAGCGGGAAGTTGCGCTTTGTCTTCTCATAGTTCAAAAAGTAAAACAGCTTGTCTTTCTTGATAGCGCCGCCGATTGAACCGCCAGCCTGATGCCGCCATTCCGGCGGATTGAAATTTGCATAGCGGTCACGCGCGTTCAATGTGCGGTTCCGGAAGAACCAGTACGCCGTGCCATGCAGAGCATTGCCGCCGCTGCGCGTTACCGTGTTCACCACGCCCCCAGAGGCACGGCCATATTCCGCCGCGAAGTTGTTTGAAATAACCTGAAACTCCTGCACCGCGTCCTGAGAGATCTGGCTGGCAATGCGCGTGCGCCCCGCATTCTCGTTGTAATACTGATTCGTCGTGTCGTTGCCGTCGGTCAGGAAGGAGTTGCCGCCCGCTACACCACGAAAGCTGATAAGCCCAAAGGTTCCGTCCGGCACCACAGCAGGCGTCAATAGAACGAAGGAATCTACGCGGCGGCCATTGATGGGAAGATCCACAATCTGTAGGCTGGTCACCACTTGTGAGACATCAGTCTTCGTGTCATCTACCAGCTGCGCATCTGAATTCACATCCACCTGCGTTGCCGTTGCCGAAACGCCGAGCGTGATCTTTAGATCCAGATTTTGACCTACCTGAAGGCTGATGTTCTTTGCTTCATATTGGGCAAAGCCCGCCTTGGTAACGGTAACCTGGTACCCGTCTGCCGGAACCAGTGCCGGCGCGGTAAATAATCCGCTGCCGTTCGTCTCAAGCGAACGGCGGATGCCTTTCGCGTCATTTGTAACAACGACGGTAGCTCCAGGCACAGAAGAACCGCTTGCGTCGCGCACATTGCCGGAAAGCCCGGATAGCCCCGCCACAGCCTGAGCAAGCGCTGAGCCTGAGCATAGACAAAAAAGCAGTAAAAATCTTGTTAATTTCTGCATAGACGTTGTTGAATGGTAGCTCCAGAATAGCCAAAAAGTATGAAAAATTTGTGACAATCGCAATCAAAAGCACGCTAGTCAAACATGAAGGAAGGTTCCTAAATTCAATAACTTGCGCCTATTGAAAACGGGATTCCGCCATCGCCTCGTTTTAGTGCTAGACTTTCGGCTTTTATTCGCCTTACACTCTAGGCATGGCTCTGACTCGCAGGCAAAAAGAAGTGATCGAGTTCATTGCATCGTTTGTCGATGAGAATGGCTACAGCCCCAGTTACGATGAAATCGCCCGGGGTCTGAATCTTGCATCGCTAGCCACGGTTCACAAGCACATCAGCGCTCTCCAGGCTAAAAGCTATCTGCGCCGGGGATTTAACCAGAGCCGTTCAATAGAAGTGGCGCCTAAATACATTCAGGAGCAACGCCGCAGCCGTCAGGAACTTTCCCTTGAAATCCCCTTGCTTGGACGCATCGCAGCCGGTACACCGGTGGAAGCTGGCGAACAGAAGGCTACGCTTAATTTTGCTGATTATATTGGTTCGAAAGACACGTATGCGCTAGAAGTGAGCGGCGAATCTATGATTGACGACCATATCTGCAACGGCGATATGATCCTGGTGGAGAAG
>JAYTGM010000491.1:0-3539 GCA_043733425.1 Terriglobia bacterium | reverse complement strand
CATTGGGGGCGTTTTTGGGGTATTCCTCGCTTCCATGATGACCGGGGTGGTGCGCAATATGCCGGCATTTTTAGATCAGCTTCGCCACTTGACTCTTACGCCATCTGTCGCACTTTTGTGCCTGGGAATTGCTGCGGCGATTGGGTTGGTTTCTGCATTCATTCCCGCTTTTCAAGCGTCGCGTATTCCCATCCTGGAAGCGCTCAGGAGCACGGATTAACTTATGGCTGTCCCTATTTCTTATAATTTGCGGAATCTGGTGGTCAGAAAGACCACCACGCTGATGGCCGCGCTGGGAATCGCTCTAACGGTAGCGGTTCTGCTGGCAATGCTATCGCTGGTGAATGGATTGAAAACGTCGCTGCAATCCACCGGTAACCCTCTGAACGTGTTGGTTTTACGCAAGGGTTCCACGGCGGAACTCACCAGTTCCGTTAGCCGCCAGGATTTTCAGGTGCTGAAGTTCAAGCCTGGAATTGCCCGCGACAAAGCAGGGCAGCCCGAAGCTTCGCTTGAGATGGTAAGTGTGATTAATCTTGCCAGCGTGGATGCGCCAGATGGCATTAACGTCAATCTGCGCGGCATTAGTCCCATCGGGATTGAGATGCGCGGGCTGAAGCTGGTAAAGGGCAGGTGGTTTTCAGAAGGGCGGCGTGAAGTGGTAGTGGGAGAGAGTATTTCCAAGCGTTTCCCATCCGCGCGGCTGGGTGGAAAGATTCGCTTCGGCCGTGGCGATTGGGACGTGGTGGGTGTGATGTCCGGCGGCCAAAGCGCCGTAAACAGCGAAATCATGGGTGACCTGAACCAGGTTTCAAGTGACTTCGACCGCACGGAATCCCTAAGTTCGGCGCTGCTTCGGGCCACCGATGAGGTTGCAGCGGACGCTCTGGTGAAAAACATCACGGCGGACCAGCGGCTCAACGCAGATCCACTGCTTGAGACCACGTATTACGACAAGCAGACCAGTTCCGCGGCGCCCATTCAGTTTCTGGGAACGTTCATCGCGCTGATCATGGCGGTGGGCAGCAGCTTTGCGGCGACGAACACCATGTACGCGGCGATCGCGCGGCGTTCGACAGAGATTGGCACTTTACGCGTGCTGGGCTTCAGTCAAGGCAGCATTCTGCTGAGTTTTTTTGCGGAATCCGTCTTGCTGGCTGGCTTGGGCGGCGTGATCGGCTGCCTGCTGGTATTGCCGCTCAATGGATTCACTACTGGCATTGGAAACTTCACCACGTTTAGCGAGACGTCGTTCAGCTTAACCGTAAGCCCGCAGATTATGCTTTACGGCGTGTTGTTTGCGATGCTGCTCGGTGCGGTGGGCGGCTTTTTCCCGGCCCGCGCTGCCGCAAAGAAAGAAATATTAGTTGCTCTTCGCAGTATTTGAAACATCAGGAACTTGGTATGGAATCGGAACTAAAAAGTTTACGCATCGATAGAACCCGCAGTGCGCCACGGGAAAGTAAGTGGGCCACCCGTTGGATCATCTCCGGGGTCTTATTGTTCGCGCTGCTGGGCATTGCGCGGTTCGCGTATAACAAGCTGAATGTTGCCACCGAAGTGGAGACCGTCCGCGTAACCGCTACCAATCCAGGCAGCGCGGCCGCTCAAGGGGAAGTGATCTTGAATGCCACGGGTTACATTGTGGCGCATCACAAAATTGAACTCGCCGCCAAAGTGGTGGGCAAAGTAAAGTGGATCGGTGTGGAAAAGGGAGACCGCGTCCGTGAAGGACAAGTGCTGGTGCGCCTGGAAGACGACGAGTACCGCGCGAGTTTGCAACAGGCAAAAGGGAACCTTGAGAACTTGCAGGCCCGGCTGGCGGAGCTCCAAAACGGATCGCGTCCCGAAGAAATTGCAGTTACGACGGCGAACCTTGAGCAATCCCGTGCTGACTTGGCGAACTCACGCGTAAGTTTGGACCGCACCCGGCAATTGGCGAAAGAGGGCGTGGTTGCCAAGCAATCTCTCGATGATGCGCAGGCTAAGTTCGATGGGCAGCAGGCGCGCGTGAACTCGCTGCTCGAGACAGATGCACTGAGCCGTTTAGGTCCCCGTAAAGAACAGATTGACGCGGTTCGCGGCCAAGTGGAGCAGGCCCGCGGCACTTTAGCGTATGCCGAAACACAACTGGCGAATACCATTATTAGAGCGCCGATCACCGGCACCATTCTGGAACGCGCCGTCGAAAAGGGCGAGTTTGTCACCACCAGCTTTGTGGGCGATCGCGGTGCGAAGGGTTACGTCGTTTCTCTTGCCGATCTGAATGACTTGCAAGTGGAGCTCGATATCGCGCAGAACGATTTTGCCAAGCTGCACCGTGACCAGAAAGCGCAGATCACGACCGATGCCTTCCCCGACCGGAAATATCAAGGTGAGATTTTTGAAGTCTCGCCCGAGGCGAACCGCCAGAAGGCTACTGTTCAAGTGAAGGTGAAGGTCAATAATCCCGACGAATACCTTCGCCCGGAGATGAATTCGAGCGTCAGCTTTCTGAATGACGCAAAGCCGGTGGCCGCGCAAGTGAATAGCGCGCCGCGAATTGTAGTTCCACTGGCGGCTGTGCGGAACAATAATGTGTTTGTTGTGCTGAACGGGAAAGCAATCGCAAGGCCTGTGAAAACAGGTGGTTCAACGGCTACAGGCGTGGTGGTGGAGCAGGGACTGATCGGCGGTGAGGACCTGATTCTTGCACCGCCGCCAACTTTGAAGAATGGCGATCGTGTACACGTGAAGGGAGCATAAACCTATGCAGTCCGAAGTCGTTATCGAAACCAGCAAGCTGTGTAAAGAATTCGTGCGCGACGAGTTTCACGTTATCGCGCTCAAAGATGTGGATATTGAAATCTACAAGGGGGAATTTGTCGCGCTCATGGGGCCTTCGGGTTCGGGCAAGTCTACGCTTCTTCATTTGATCGCCGCGATGGATACCGCGACGGGCGGCGAGATCGCGGTACTGGGCCAGAACCTGCGCAAAATGTCCGACAAGCAGATTGCACACTGGCGGAATGAAAATGTCGGCTTTATCTTTCAATCGTTCAACCTGATTCCGGTTCTGACCGCAATGGAAAATGTGGAACTGCCCCTCATACTCACTAACCTTTCGAAAACGGAGCGCCGTGAACATGCCGTCACGGCACTGAAACTTGTTGGCTTAGGCGACAGGCTAACGCACTTTCCGCGCCAGCTTTCCGGCGGTCAGGAGCAGCGTGTCGCCATCGCGCGCGCCCTGGTGACAGACCCCGCGCTTATACTTGCCGACGAGCCGACAGGAAACCTGGATGCCGCCAGTGCACAGGATGTTCTCACCATGTTGCAGCGGCTGAATAAAGAGTTTGGCAAGACTATCGTGATGGTGACGCATGATCCCCATGCAGCAAAGTTCGCAGGCAAGGCGCGGCATCTGGAAAAGGGTGAGTTGCTGCCGGAAGGAACGCCCATACTCGAAATGGTGAGCGCTTAAATCAAATGGCTGAACTTGAAATTCATCACGAACACGAAGGCGGCGAGAAGGATCCGTTCGGTATTCGTGTTGGCGT
>JAYTGM010000490.1:0-3540 GCA_043733425.1 Terriglobia bacterium | reverse complement strand
CGGCACCATCATGAAGCGCAGTGCCGGGACGAAAAATGGAAAGCAGTAAATCGCGCGAAATCTCAGCGTCCAGACGGACACCGCTTTCAATGAAGGTCCGCAATCCGATATCGCGCTCCAGAATAATGAGAGCGCCGCAGCGTTCTTGAGCCATCACCTTCATCGCCAGCAACAGTTCATCGGTCGATTCCGGACGGCGATACCCACCTCCGAAGATATTTTTGCGGCCCAGTCTTGCCAGGGTGCGGCGAATTTCCGATTGAAAGAGAATGATCACAGCAATGGGGAAATAGGGAATCAGGTATGCCAGGAGAGAGCGAAGCGCTTCCAGGCGGGCAAACACGGCGGCCGCATAGATCAGCGCAAGCGTGCCAATGCCGCCCAGAATATGCGCCGCGCGAGTGCCGCGAACAATCAGCAACAGTTCATAGATAAGAAAAGCGACGGCCAGAATATCCAATGCCCCGGTAAAGGTCAGGCGTGGCACGGTGAATTCGGCAAACTGCGGTGGCATGGGTTCTAAGTTCCCTGGCTTACTTGTCTAGAGCTTACTCGTTTAGCCCGCGATTTCGATATCGCCCGAAGAATAGGCGTCTTCATCGGCCGGTCCATGAGCGCACTGGAAATCTTTCTCGATCAGAATGTCGAGCATCTTGGAGGACGCTTCGATTCCAACCTGGGAGGTAGAAACCCACTGCCGGGCGGCTTCAACGGGAACGGAAACGGTGATGGAACCGTTTACAAAATCCGCTCTGGTGTTCGATGTAGAGGAGCGCTCCAGCACATAGCGCAACGTGCCGGATGGGAAGGTGACCATCTCTTCCAAGTGCCCGGTTTCCTCAAATAAGGCCACCTCACTCCTGGTGAGCCTGAGCCGGATTGAGTTCTGCCGCATTCTGAGCTTCATGAATAATCCGCCACTCTCCAGAATAGATGTTAAAACGGCCATTGCGGACAAAACCTAGCAATGTGAGATCCCACTCGCGGGCGAGGTCCACGGCCAGGCTGGAAGGAGCGCCGACGGAGGCGAGAATGGAGACGCCCGCGGCAATGCATTTCTGAACCAGTTCGAAGCTGGAGCGTCCGCTAACCAATACCAGGCGGTTATGAAGCGGCGTGTTCCCGGCCAGGAATTCGCGCCCTAACAGCTTATCGAGCGCATTGTGACGTCCCACGTCTTCACAAATCGACAGCAAGGTGCCGGAACTATCGAACAGTCCGGATGCGTGGAGCCCGCCTGTCGCACTGAATGTTGCTTGCGCCTGGCGGAGAAACGCCGGCAGCAAGTGGACAAGTTGTGTAGGGAAGCGCAACGTATTGTGGGGCAACATCTGCAAACCCCTCACCGCGACGGCCGCCAGCGAAGCTTTACCGCAAATGCCGCAGCTTGACGTGGTGTAGAAATGGCGTGATTGCGATTCGGGAGTGAACTGAACGGAAGGAGCCAGATCCGCACGCACGATATTTGCGTTCGGTTTCGCTGAAACCACCAGGGATGCCAAGTCCGTCAAGCGCGTCACAATCCCTTCGCTCAGAAGAAAGCCGGCGGCGAGTTCTTTATCTTCTCCTGGCGTCCGCATGGTGATGGAAAGGCTGCTGGTGATATAACCTGCCGGGGAGGCGTGACCAACACGGATCTCAAGGGGCTCCTCTACCGCGAGCCTGTCCGGGCCACCGGCAAGACCTTCACAAGTAACCGTAAGCACCTGAGCGCTAACATGGGAGAGAGGCGTCATGTCGTTTGTATCTGTGGAAGAAGCCATTCAGGAAACGCGCGAGGGGCGCATGCTGGTGGTGGTGGACGATGAGGACCGCGAAAATGAAGGCGATCTGACGCTTGCGGCAGAGAAGATCACACCCGAGATTATCAACTTCATGGCCACGCACGGACGCGGTCTGATTTGCTTGACTTTGACGGGTGCCCGTTGCGATTACCTGCGGCTGCCGCTGATGAGTTCGCACAACACGTCAAACTTCGGAACAGCGTTTACCGAATCGATCGATGCCATGGATGGGGTGAGCACCGGAATTTCCGCAGCCGACCGCGCTCTGACCATCCGCGCGGCGATGGATCCGGCTACACGGGCGAGCGATCTGGCAAGGCCCGGTCATGTCTTTCCCTTGCGTGCGCGCGATGGCGGCGTTCTGGTTCGGGCAGGCCAAACCGAAGCAGCGGTGGATCTGGCCCGGCTGGCGGGATTGTCTCCCGGCGGTGTGATCTGCGAAATCATGAACGAGGACGGGACCATGGCCCGCGTCCCGCAGCTGCTGGAGTTCTGCGCCCGGCATGGATTGAAGATGGTGTCGGTCGCGGATCTGATTCGCTACCGATTGCAACATGAGCGCTACCTTCACAGAAGGGGCGAAGGCGTTCTGCGGACGGAGTGGGGCGAGTTCCGCATGATTTCGTACGCCAGTGAAGTGGATCCGGAAACGCACATCGCGTTGGTGCGCGGTGACGTATCGGGAGCGGAAGGCGTGCTGGTAAGAATGCACGCGAGCTGTACCTTTGGCGATGTCTTCGGGTCAACGCAGTGCGATTGCCAGCAAATGATTTCTGGTTCCCTGCGCGCGATTGCGCAAGAGGGCCGCGGTGTACTGGTTTATCTGCATCAATCCGGCCCTGGAATGCGAACGCAGAAAGTTCCGGGCGCGCAAGACCGGCTTGTATCACATGATCGCGAGCACCTGCAAAACGCGGGACCGGCTGCGCAAAGGCAGCTTCAGTATGAAAGCGGGATTGGAGCTCAGATCCTGTCGGATTTAGGGCTTCACACTATTCGTTTGCTTACCAATCACCCCCGCAAGGTGGTGGCGCTGGCGGGGTTTGGAATCCGAATTGTAGGACAGGTTCCCGTGGCACCCGTGGAGTTTTTGGAATCGGTAATAAAGAAATAAAAGGAACAGATTTGTTGGACCGTTCGTTAATAAAAGTGAGGATTCTTATGCGCTACATCGCCCTTACCGCTGCTGTTTTAGGTGCGTCATCGTTTCTATCCGCGGCAGATCCGCTGCTGCTTAACCTTGTAATGCCAGACGCCCAGATTGTAGCGGGTGTGAATGTGGCGAAGGCGAAAACCTCTCCTTTCGGCCAGTTTCTGTTGCGGCAAATGCCGGAAGACGGTGACTTTTCGAAGTTCATCAATGCAAGCGGGTTTGACCCGCGTCGGGATGTGCAGGAAGTTCTGATGGCTAGCGTGACCGGCCAGCATAACGGGCTGGTGGCAGCCCGCGGGCAGTTCGATGCGGCAAAAATAGTGGCACTTGCCACCTCTGACGGGAAGCATGCGGTGACTGCGTACAACGGAGCTCAATTGCTGATTTCGACAGATGCTAACTCGCACCAGGCACTTGCTTTGTTCGACGGTAACTTTGCTGCGGCGGGCGATGTGGATCTGGTGAAAGCCGCGGTGGACCGGCGGAAATTCCGGAATGCTGTGAGCCCTCAATTGGCGGCCAAAATAGCGATGTACGGCGCGGCGGACGCGTGGACAGTGTCGCTGGTGCCCTTATCGGGACTGGGCGGGAAAGCTGAAGGCC
>JAYTGM010000489.1:0-3551 GCA_043733425.1 Terriglobia bacterium | reverse complement strand
CAACCGCGCGCGCCGCGGAGCTGGTCAGTTCACCTGTTTTGATTGACAATACGCCGCCCCGAATCACTGTTGGCCCTATACATGGGCGCACCTTCGATTGGCAAGCTGCCGATGCGACATCGCCGCTGAAACGCGCTGAATATGCGGTAGATGGCGGCGCATGGATTCCTCTTGATCCGGCCACGGGAATTCTTGACAGTAAAGAGGCGCATTTCCATGTCGATATTCCGGGGCTCGCTGCCGGTGAACACGCGATCGTGCTAAGGGCCATCGACCAGGCCAACAACTCGGGCCAAGCCAAAGTACTGCTCCCTTGAAACGCCTTAAAACGTTGGAGCGTGTTCTTTCAAAAGCCGGGCTAGGTTCACGGACAGAGGCGCGCAGCTGGATCGGTGCCGGACGCGTGCGCGTGAATGGACACCCTACTCAGAACCCTGATCAGTGGATCGATTTGGATCGCGACCGCATTCAGTTTGATGGCAAGCCGCTGGAAACTGCGGAAAAGCTTTATCTTTTGCTTTATAAGCCGAAGGGCTACATCACTACATACAAAGATCCTGATGGGCGGCCCACTGTTTACGATTTGCTCGAAGGGCTGGATACCTGGGTCTTTCCCGTCGGCAGGCTCGATCTCGATACCAGCGGGCTGTTAGTGCTCACCAATGATTCCGGCTTTGCTGAACTGCTGACCAACCCGCATTACAAAGTTTCGAAAACGTATCAGGTTAAGTGCTCCACGCACATCACCAATGAACAGATTGACCGGTTGCGGGAGGGAGTCGAACTGGACGATGGACCAACTCGGCCAGCCATCGTAAACCACTTGCGTGACTCTGAAAAGTATTCGTTTCTCGAAATTCAAATCACGGAAGGCCGTAACCGCCAGGTGCGCCGCATGGTGGAAGCAATCGATAGCAAGGTGTTGAAACTGGTGCGGGTAGCGATTGGGCCGGTGCGGATTGCGGACCTGGAAGTGGGACAGTGGCGCGAGTTAACGGTTGCGGAAAGGCGCGGCCTGACTCATTCGGAGTGAGACCGTTAGCAGCCGCCCGTCCCGCTGCCGCAGACGGCAATGGTGACTGATTTAGGGCTGCTCTTGTTTCCGATCTTCAGCACTACGGGAACAGCCGGACCGGAAAGCGCTTCAGAAGGTACGCGCACATTCACCTGAAAGAGGCCTGCTACCTGCGAGGGTGCGGCTGCGGCATAGAGGACGGTGGCCGGGAAGCCCCCCACCGTCACGCTTACCGGAAGAACGGGCCGCGCCGTGGTGCTGTTAGAAAGTTGACCATCGATTCCGCCGGGGTTCGTGTTTCCTTCGCCGGTCCCATAGAGAGAGATCACAGCGCCCTTGCTAGCCGGATTCAAACTGCCGTTGACAGAGCCGTCTTGATTGATAGCAGCTGCCTGTCCGTTGCCTGAAGAATCCAGAGTGAAGATCGCGGGCTGGGCATCGGCAAAAGCCATCGTCAGGGCCGGGGAAGTGGACCCCTTGTAGGTGACTGTCACGCGCGGGTTTACGGAACCGATTCCATAGGGCACAATCGCGCCCACCTGGCCCGCCGATACATACAGCAGTGGGGCAGGCCGCCCGTCAATCGCAACGGTCACGCCCCCCAGAGCGGTTGCAATGCGTCCGGCTTGGTCCAGTTGAAGCGGAACAAGTTGCGCAGGCCCAAGCCCCTGCCCGAAAATCGCAATAATTTCACCGGGCGAAAGAAATCCTGAAGCGTAGCTAGCCGCATTCGTCACGCCGTTAGGAGCAATCACTTGAGCAAGCAGCGCAGCAGTGACAAGAAAAAGAAGCACACATTCACGGTACGAAAGCGCGCTCCCCGCGACAATTCCCCTTCCGCTTTCGAGAGGTAAGCCTACCTGACAGAAAGGGTTACTGTGCCGCGCGGACTGGATACCGAACCCACGGTGACCACTACGGGAACAGCACCGAACGGCGATGTGGGCGGAATCCGCACGTTCAGTTGAAACAGCCCGGCAACCTGCCCGGGAGCAGCCCCCGCGTAAAGCACCTCTGCCCCTTGCACGCCGACGGTCACCGCCACGAAAGCCAAAGGTTTCGGGTAAACCGTGGCCGCAAATTGCCCGTCCGTCCCCATCGGGTCCGTTGCTCCTTCTCCGGTTCCGAAGAGCACAACAATCGATCCCGGTGCTGCCGGGTTATTTTGCGAATTCGCGGAGCCGTCCTGGTTCAACACTGCCGCTTGCCCGTACCCCGCGGAGTTGATT
This sequence comes from Terriglobia bacterium, assembly GCA_043733425.1. Classification (GTDB taxonomy): domain Bacteria; phylum Acidobacteriota; class Terriglobia; order Bryobacterales; family Bryobacteraceae; genus JALYXI01. The sequence goes on along the minus strand of JAYTGM010000489.1, from coordinate 1,307 downwards.
GTAAATAGCGCGGGCGAGGCCTCCCCGACCGGCATTGTAAACGGCGCCGACCCAGTCCCGTTGTATGCGACCTGCACCTGCGTGGTACCGCTAATTCCGTATGGCACAATCACGCTCAACTGACCGGCCGATGCGTATAGCAGAGGCGCTAGCTTTCCGTCGAACGTGACCGAAGTACCGGCGGCGCTGGTTGCAATCTGGCCCGCCGGTGTAAGTCCGCCAGCGGTGAGAGCGGCATCGCCCATGCCGGTTCCATAGATGGTGACGATTTCACCGGGTGCAACCGGACCCGCGGCATAGCTGGCGGCATTGGCAATGCCCAGGACCACCGGCCCGGTAGGAGGCGCAAGATCGGCGAGCACCCGGTGGTGCAGCGTGCCCGCATCGGCCGTGAAAATTGTCTCGGAAAAACTTGCCGGAAAGATAAACGGCGGCACCGGGACAGTGACAGTGCTGCCCGCAGCCAGCGTTACCAGGTTAAATGCAAGTGAGTTGCTGCCGGATTGCGCCCCAAGCGCGACGGTACCCGCGAAATCGCCGATAGAGGTAAGCGAAAATTTTAATCCTCCGGCTGGAGCCGAGACAGAGAATAGAAAATCCGGAAGCACAGCCACGGGTGTTGATTTGCGGATGCGGTGATTATCCAAATCGGCAATGTAAATGGCTCCGTTCTTGTCGATTGCAATGCCAGAGGGGAATGCGATTTGCGCAAGCAGCGCAGAGTAGCCGTCGCCATCGAAGCCCAGACCACCGCTGCCAGCTAGCGTGACCGCTACCCCGGCGGGGCTCACTTGTCTCACTTGGCCATTGAAGGCATCCGCGATGTAAAGGTTGCCCGCGGGATCTAGGGCGAGAGCGGTCGGAAGGTCGAGTGAGGGAAGGACAGCAGCGTTGCCAGCGACGGTTGTAATGATCCCGGTAACGGCAACTTTGCGGACACGATTGTGGAAAGAATCGGCGATGTACACGTTACCCGCGTTATCCACCGCCACCGCAAACGGTGAGGAAAGGCCGGCAGACGTTGCTAAACCGTTATCACCCAGAACTTCCGGTGTGTTCGTTCCGGCGAAGGTAGAGATCTGACCCGTTGCGTTCACCCGGCGGATTCGATTGTTATCCGTATCCGCAATATAAAAACCGCTCTGGAAGTCGAACGCAATGCCAATGGGGCGATTCAGCCCTGCCAGCACCGCCGCACCGCCATCGCCTGAAAATGATCGAACCCCGCTGCCAGCGATGGTCTGAATGGTTCCGCTGGCATTTACGCGGCGTATCCGGTTATTGTTGGTGTCTGCAATCACTAGATT